>JAITWV010000360.1 GCA_031285105.1 Streptococcaceae bacterium
TGCAACTGTTGCACTTCTTTTTGAATTGCTTGAAGTTCATTTTCTTCAATTGCCGCATCAAACAACGCACGGGCATATTTATGTGAGGCGTTATATTTATTTAACATTGCCATCACCTAATTTCTCTACAAATGAATTGATTAAGTTTTGATGCCCTTCTTGATTTAATTCTTGATCTAAAATTTTTGATACCAATTGCATAGAGATTTCCGTTACATCTCCTTTAACATTTTTTAAGGCATCTAATTTTGATTGTTCAATATCCTGTTTCGCCTGTTCTTTTTTTCTCATTACTTCTTCTTCAGCTTCTTTTAGCATATTTTGACGACTAAGTGAGGCTGAATCTTTGGCATTTTGGATGATTGTTGAGGCTTCTTGGCGTGAGTTGACTAATTGTTTTTCGCGCTCTTTGGTTAACATTTCCGCACGATCACGTAAATTTTCGGCTTCATCAATATCATCTGAAATTTTTTGTGCTCTTTTTTCAAAAATGCCTTGAATATTTTTCCAAGCAAATTTTTTGATTAAGAAGATAAGAAGTAAAAACGAACCACTGACGACGAGAATATTCCCTAAAAATAATGAAATATTTTCTTCAATCATTTTTTCACACTTCCTTTATTTTTATTCTTATCTACCTAAAAGCATGAATGAGAAGACTACTGCTAAGATAGGCATCGCTTCAACTAAGGCAATCCCAATAAACATTGTAGATTGAAGTTCACTCTTCATTTCTGGCTGACGTGAAATTGCTTCAATTGTACGAGCTACGATATTCCCGTTACCAATCCCTGCGCCAATCCCTGCACCTAACATTGCTAAACCAATTCCGATATAAGCTAAAGAACCTGTCATTTTAATTTCCTCCTTAAATGTGATCGGGGTTCAGCGGGCAACTTTGAGCTAAATTTTCAAAACTGAGAACCTTCGTAAACGAAGAACCGTCACCTTTGAGAAATTTACTCAAAATTAAACGCCCACTTCACCACCTAAATTAATGTTCAACTGTAATTTTATGACTAATGTATACATTCATTAAAGTCACAAAGATAAATGCTTGAATCATCGAAATGAATATTGAAAATCCAATCCAAATCATTTCAAGCGGAATCGCTAATGGAAGCATCCAAAAGCTATGGAACCCATTACTTGTTACTAGTCCAGCGATTAGTCCAAGTAATAATTCTCCGGCAAAAATATTTCCGTAAAGACGTAAACCAAGTGTCAGGATATTTGTGAACTCTTCTAAAACTTTCATTGGCGCCATCACTGGCATCGGTTCGACAAATGAATGTTTTAAATATCCCTTGAAACCAAAGCGTTGCACACCCATGTAATGAACTAAAAGCATTACCATAAATGCTAAAGTCATGGTTGCAGCAGGATCGGCGGTTGGACTTTTCCAAAGACTCATTTCAGCGACTCCATTACTTGGAATAATCGCTAGTTTGGTAATTAGTCCAATGTTGTTTGCGACAATCAAAAATGAAAACAAGACAAAGCTGATTAATTGGAAACTCTTCAACTCTTTTGGTGCTTGATTTTCTTTAACGATACCACCAGCAAAATCAATTACCCACTCAAGGACATTTTGTTTTCCTTTTGGCTTGATTTGTAAGTCACGGCTTGCCCAATAGATAAGACCAAAGACGATAGCGACGGTTAACAATGTCATTAAAAGTAGTGTTCCATCAATATCAATTGGTCCTAAAGGTATGACAAAATGACTTTCTGACCCCACATTGACTCACCTCTTTTCTTAATATATAAATAATAGCTTTAGTGAAAACAACAATCGTTATTCACTATTTCAACATTGAGTATGATACTCCTAAAGTAAAAATAATACAAAGGTTTTACTATATTTTTTGCAACTTTTTTGAAAACTTTCACAACAGTTACATTCAAGTGTTATTCAAATAAAAGTCCAACAAATACGTACCTATCCCTATCCTATCAAAAGTGTTTGTTTTATAGAAATTAAAAAACGATAATATGCGAATACGCATATTATCGTTTTTGTTATCTATTTCTTGCCTTCAACGCCCGGTCTACTTCACGTTTTTGATCTTTACGTTTCAAGGTTTCTCGCTTATCATATTGTTTCTTCCCTTTAGCCACGCCAACCAATACCTTAGCATATCCATCTTTAAGATAAACCTTGAGTGGCACTAAAGTTACACCAGCCGTTTTAACTTCGCCAATCAATTTATTTATCTGCTTACGATGCATTAATAACTTTCTTGTTCTTAGTGGGTCATGATTAAAAATATTTCCTTTTTCAAATGGAGAAATATGCACATTCCATAGATAAATTTCCCCATCTTTAATTCGTGCAAATCCATCTTTTAAATTAATACGACCTGCACGAATTGACTTAATTTCCGTTCCCTTTAAGACAATTCCTGCTTCGATTGTATCAAGAATTGTATAATCATGCCTTGCCTTTTTGTTTTGGGCTAATACTTTGCCTTCACCTTTTGGCATTTACTTCACCTACTTCTTCTTTTTCTTTGCTACTTTAGTATAAAATGGTTTACTTTTCCCTTTTTTCTTTTGGAAATTTTTGCCAAATTCTTTTTCTTGAACAGGTTTTTTCTTTTTATTTTTGTTGCCTTTTCCTTTAGTGTGTGAAGAAAATTCACGTTGACGTTTTTCCTCACGATTACGACTCTTAACTTCACGACGCGCACGTTTAGGTGAACCATATTCAATTTTGGCTACTTCCTCAGCTGCTACAAATTCAAAGTCAATTTCACGTGTTTCTTTATCAGCTTTGACTAATTTTACTGTAACCTTTTGACCTAAACGCAATACTTCACCCGTTCTTTCACCAACAAGTGCCATATATTTTTCAAAGAAATTAAAATAATCATGCTTTAATGTGCTGACATGAACTAACCCCTCAACTGTATTTGGCAATTCCACAAAAAAGCCAAATTTGGTCACACTTGAAATGATTCCTTCAAATTCTTGATCAACAAATTGTGACATATACTCTGCTTTTTTCATGTCATCCACTTCACGCTCAGCTTCTACTGCACGTCGTTCCATTTGTGAAGAGTGCATGGCAATATCTGGTAAAACAGCATTCCATTTTTCTTGACGCGCTTCATTTTTACTTTGTGCATAACTCTTGATCAGACGGTGCACAATCAAATCTGGATAACGACGAATGGGTGAGGTAAAATGCGTGTAATATTGTGCTGCTAGACCAAAATGTCCGTAATTGCTTTCAGAATATTTCGCCTGTTGCATAGAACGCAGCATCATCGTTGAAATGACCCCTTCTTCTGGTTTTCCGGCTAAATCTTCTAACACTTTATTTAGTTGTGCTTGCTCTACTTTTTCTACCGTGCCCTGAACAACAATGCCAAAAACAGCTGCAAAATCAAAGAAACGTTCCAGTTTTTCCATTTTTGGGTGTTCGTGAATACGATAAATAAATGGCAAATGTAACTCAGAAAAATGCTGAGCTACCGTTTCATTGGCAGCCAACATAAATGATTCAATCAATCGCTCAGCAGTTGCCCGTTCACGTTTGACAATTTCAGTCGGATTACCATCTTCATCCACTAAAATCTTCGCTTCATTTTCATCAAAATTAATTGCTCCACGAGTATTGCGCATCGTTTCTAGGATATGATGCAATTGGCTCATCTCATCAAATAATGGAATTAAGCTTTCATAGCGTTCCAAAGTATTGACATTACTACGTTCAATAATTTGATTAACCGCAGTATAAGTCATCCGTTCAGTCGTTTGAATTACTGATGGGAAAATGTCATGCTTTACAATTTCTCCATTTAAGTCAATTTCCATTTCGCAACTCATCGTCAAACGTGGTACATGAGGATTTAGCGAACAAATACCATTAGATAAACGCTGAGGAATCATTGGAATCACGCGATCTGCCAAATAAACAGAAGTGCCACGATTGTAAGCATCTAAGTCAAGTGGTGAATTTTCTGTCACATAATGCGAAACGTCTGCAATATGCACGCCCAAGAAATAATTACCATTTTCTAACTTTCTAACCGTTACCGCATCATCTAAGTCTTTTGCATCCTCACCATCAATTGTCACAATCACTTGATCACGCAAATCACGTCTACCCTCATAATCTTTTGACGCAATTTTATCTGGAATCTCTTCAGCCATTTTTAAAGCATCTTCTCTAAAATCAGGAGAAATGCCATGTGAATGAATAATTTCCAAAATATCCATTCCAGGATCTGTAATATAACCAATTGTTTTTTTGATAATTCCTTCTAGTTGTGTTGGAAAACTTTTTTCTGGATAATGCGTTAATTCAACTAAAACTAAAGCGCCTTGTGTTGGACGTAAACCTTGTGCTGCTGCATAAACCGTAAAATTATTTAATTTCTTATCTTTTGGCTTCACAATTCCATATAATTGCGTTGCTTCTACTTCTTCATCTGAATAAGGAGTAAAAACCCCAACAATTTGCTTTAATTTGCGTTCTTTAATTCCAACGACTTTTCCTTCAGCACCTTTTTTTTCAAAAGGATTCGCCGGACGAATAATGTCTAATTCCACCATATCACCATCTAA
Source organism: Streptococcaceae bacterium (assembly GCA_031285105.1). Taxonomy (GTDB): domain Bacteria; phylum Bacillota; class Bacilli; order Lactobacillales; family Streptococcaceae; genus JAITWV01. The sequence goes on from JAITWV010000360.1 coordinate 4,576, forward strand.
GGCAAAACCAGTTGCATCAGGAGCAATAAACACATCGTCTTCTTCTGGGTCGATTGTTACAAAACCAAAACCGCGTTCGTTCGCTCGAAAAACACCTTCAACAACTACTTTATCCGTTGGCAAATAAATTTTCCCTTTTTTATTAAATTGTACCTGACCATCACGTTCCATTTGGGCAATTGTTTGAACTAATTCTTTAAAGTCTGAGCTTTTATTTAATTTTAATCCTAGCGCTAATTCTTCCATAGATAAGCGTTTGTTTTGTTCTTTCAAGTATTCTTGAATAGTTTCTTTTATTGTCATTTTTTCACCTTCTTTGTTTTTAATTTTATCATAATTGTTTGTTTTCGTTTTGAACTCAACACTTGATGTAGCAAAACGAAAAAAATGGACCTTGAATAAACCTCAAGATCCGTCATTTTTTGTTAATTAGTTAGAAGCAAGTAACATCAACCCTAAAGCACAAAGTAGCCACACCGCTCCAAGAATTGCCGTTGTCTTTTGCATAACCGCTTCAAAACCACGTGCTTTTTGTTTACCGAATAATGAATCAGCTCCACCAGTAAAGGCACTAGCTGCTGAATTTTGCTTACTTGGCTGCATCATGATTGTAACAACCATAACCACAGAAATAATTAACATAAGTACTAAAAGAATATTTCTCATCTTTTATCAACCTTTCACGAACATTTCTTACTCTTGAAATAGAATACCATAAAACATTTGATTATGCTAGATACATTGTCTTTTTAATCATAAATGGCATATTCATCTTTGCGCAAAATATGAATCGGTTCATGTGCAATTTTTTTAAGTTGCGCCTTGCGTTCATTGGTCATATTTGTTAATTCTTCTGAAAAATTCTCTAAAACCGCTCGACCTTGTTTGAAAGTATATCCACCCATAGATAAGGTTTCTTGTGAAGAGCGTACCATACGGCGAGAAGAAATATCTTTGAAAAATTGCTCTAAAACATAACTTGGCAAATAATAATTATTAATCACATGGAAACTTTCTAAATATGCATAATCTTCAATACTAATATGCACATCTTCAAAAACATCAAAACTACTAATATCCGGTAAAAGCACACTATGCCTATGCAAAATTTCGTTAACTTTACTATTTAGTAAATGAATCGTATCAATTTCTTTTACTTTATGCTCTAATTCACGAGTTCTTAAGCGAACATTTTTTTCATAATTACGTGAAAATAAAAAGACTAAAAATGTGATAAATGAACCAACAATAACACCAATAAAAGCTGAAATTCCTGCCACAAAGTTAATATTCACATAAAACACCTCCATTTCCTACTTCAATTCTAGCAAACTTAGCATAAATTGGGAGAAATTAACTATAAAAAATTCCAATTGATTGAAATTAAAGTAAAAGATAGGTAAAATTTAAGATAAATAACTTGTTGTGCTAGTTGATTTTAATACTCACTTTAGTACAGCGTAATTGATTTGAAGTTTGTGAAATGAGTAAGACTTTAAGGCTTTCTTCATTTACGAGTTTTCGCATTTGGGCTGCGGTCTGGTGTTCAGGTGGTGGTGGCTGCTGT
>JAITWV010000365.1 GCA_031285105.1 Streptococcaceae bacterium
ATTCCTGAACCTGTTTCATTAGAATTAATCGCACAAGATATTCCCCTTGAAATCATTTATGAAGATCAAGATGTAGCGGTCATTAATAAAGCACAAGGCATGGTCGTTCATCCATCAGCCGGACATCTGGATGGAACTTTGGTTAATGCGATTATGTATCATATCAAAGATTTATCAAGTATCAATGATGTCATTCGCCCAGGGATTGTGCATCGTATTGATAAAGATACTAGTGGACTATTGATGATTGCCAAAAACGATTTTGCTCATGAAAGTTTAGCAGCACAATTAAAAGATCATTCGTCAACACGTAAATATATTGCTTTGGTTCATGGTGTAATTCCTCATGATAAAGGCAAAATTGATGCACCAATCGGTCGTTCTAAAGCCGATCGTAAAAAGCAAGCAGTGATTGAAGACGGAAAAGTTGCGGTGACTCATTTTAGTGTTTTGGAGCGTTTTGATAATTACACCTTATTAGAATTAGAACTTGAAACAGGACGAACACATCAAATTCGAGTGCACATGGCTTATATTGGCTATCCATTAGCCGGGGATCCTTTATATGGTCCTAAAAAAACACTTGAAGGAAAAGGTCAATTCTTACATGCACAAGTTTTAGGATTTAAACATCCAAGAACAGGCAAAGAGATGCTATTTGAAGTCCCTATTCCCAAATTGTTTGAAGATACATTGAATACTTTGCGTCAACAAAATTAAATGAATATAAAAACCTTTCAAACGAATCGTGAAAGGTTTTTTATATTGTCAATAATGTTAACCAAATAAAACGTCCTTCATCTCATACAAGCCACTTTCTTGTGTAATTAGCCAATTAATCGCTTTAATTGCCCCTTTAACAAAAACCATTTCCGAATAAGCTAGATGTTTAATCGATAAAATCTCATCTTCGCCTGCAAAAATAACCTCATGTTCTCCATCAATGGTGCCTGCTCTTAATGAATGAACGCCGATTTCATTGTCTTCTCTTAACCTTTCCCCCTTACGACCATGAATAAGTGTGTAATGAAGTTCTTGATTGATAGAAGAAAGTAGCATATTTGCAGTGCCAGAAGGAGCATCAATTTTTCTACGATGATGTTTTTCAACCAATTCAATATCAAAGGTGCTACTTAAAGTCTGGGTCATTTGTTTAAGCAATTCATTCATCAAAGTTATGCCAATAGAAAAATTGTAACTAAGCATGACTGGCATGGCTGTTGCCCAATTTTTGATTTGTTGTTCTTGACTTGGAGTATAACCAGTTGTTCCAATAATGATTGGGGTTGGGTGATTGGTTATATAATTATTCAAACCTGGCAAATTGTCGGGATGAGAAAAATCAACAATTATATCATAGGTTTCATCAGGAATTTGAGTTGAATAAGCAAAGGAATGGATGTCATGTTGAGTGTTTAGTTCATTTTCCATTAATTTGCCCATAGATCCGGTGCCGATTAGTAATATTTTCATTTTGTCATACCTGCCAATCTTATTTATTGTTATCCTCACTTTATCATAATCAAAATTTAATGTCTAAAGAATAACCACTTATCATTAGTCACTTTCCTAGCTTGTTGTTATACTAAACTTGTATGAAAGGGGTGTGTGAATATGCAAAAAATCATTGCCAAATTAACCAATGCCGATAAAAAGTTTGACCATTTAGAAGTATTAAAACAGGTCAATTTATCCATTCAACAAGGGACCATTTTAGGTTTAATTGGACCAAGTGGCTCAGGTAAAACAACCACAATCAAGTGTTTAATGGGGATGGAAAAACTAGATAAGGGCAGCGCAGAAGTTTTTAGTACACCTATGCCTAATCGTCAAATTTTAAAACGAGTTGGTTATATGGGACAAACAGATGCTTTATATGAAAATTTAAGTGCCAAAGAGAATCTACTTTTTTTCGGACAGCTAATGGGTATGAATAATTTAGAGCTAAATGAAGCAATCAAGAAGAATATGTCGTTGGTTAATTTAAGTGAATTTACGGATAAATTAGTTCAAACATATTCAGGTGGGATGAAACGTCGCTTATCTTTAGCGATTACTTTATTAGCCAATCCAGAATTTTTAATCTTAGATGAACCAACTGTTGGTATTGACCCAAGTTTACGGGTAGAAATTTGGGAACAATTGCGCTTTTTGGCTAATAATCAACGAGCAATTATTGTAACCACACACGTCATGGATGAGGCAGAAAAATGTGATGTGGTTGGCTTAATTATTGATGGACAACTATTTGCACTAGGAACGCCTGAGGAATTAAAAACAAAATTTCATGCCAAAACAATCGAAGAAGTCTTCTTGAAAGCGGAGGTGCAGACAAAATGATGAGATTTAAAGCGATGTTTATTCGAGTCATTAAAGAATTAATCCGAGACAAACGCACATTAGCCTTGATGTTAGTGGCACCGATGCTGGTTTTGACTTTAATGAATTTAGTTTTTAATTCAAATGCACAAACTCATGTGAAAATTGGCATCGACTCAAGCGTTTCAGCTCAGATTAGTGGAGCTTTTCCAAGTGATGAGGTGAAAGTGAGTACTTATTCGCATGTTTCAGATATTCCTAAAGTAATGAATAAGGACAATTTAGATGCGTTTATTCAATTAAAAGGAGACACTTTTTATTTAACCTTTGAAAACGAGGACCCAAGCAATACAGCTAAAATCAAAGCAATTTTTTCGCAAGTGATGACCACACAAAAAATGAATGAAATGGGTGCGACTATTCAAAAGTTAGCAATGATTAGCGGGCAAAAGGTGAGTATTCAAAATTTTGATATCAAAAATGCGTATATTTATGGCGATGAAAATTCTACCTTTTTTGATAAAATCTTTCCTATTTTAATCGGCTTTTTTGTGTTCTTCTTTGTTTTTTTAATTTCAGGAATTGCTCTTTTACGTGAAAGAACTAGTGGCACGCTAGAAAGATTATTAGCTACTCCGATTAAACGTAGCGAAATTGTGTTTGGTTATTTATTTGGATACGGGCTATTTGCGATTTTACAAACGTTATTAATTGTGATGTATTCAATCTTCATTTTGAATCTAGCCATTGCAGGAAGTATTGGTTGGGTAATTTTAACGAATATTTTGATTGCCTTAGTTGCACTTTCGATGGGGATCTTTGTTTCGACATTTGCTAATTCAGAATTTCAAATGATTCAATTTATTCCGATTATCGTGGTGCCACAAGTTTTCTTTTCAGGGATTATTGCTTCAAACTCAATGGCAAGTTGGGTGCGAGTGATTGGTTATATTTTTCCATTAAATTACGGGGGACGAGCGTTGAGTGCCATCATGTTAAAAGGCGAAGGAGCGGCAGGAATTGCTTTTGACTTGGGTATTTTGATTTTGTTTATAGTAGGATTTACGGTTTTGAATATCTTAGGATTGAAACGGTATCGTAAAGTATAAAAGTGTAAGCAGATTGCTATTGAATTTGTTCTTGTTTATACTTAAAAGAACCAGAAAATGAAGGAAAGAAGAACTCATGATAAATTTATTAAAAGGTGAACGTATTGATCAGTTTTATAACGAAGATGTTAAAATAATCCAAAACCCAAAAGTATTTTCTTATTCAGTCGATAGTGTTTTATTAGCCCATTTTCCAAACTTACCCAAAAAAGGATTAATTGTCGATATGTGTGCAGGCAATGGAGCAGTGGGTTTATTTGCTTCAAAATACACCAAAGCACCTATTGTCCAAATCGAAATTCAAGAGTTACTTGCGGATATGGGACGTCGCTCGATTGAATTAAATGGACTTCAAGAACAAATGATCATGTATAACTTAGACTTAAAAGAAGCAAATACCGTGTTAAAGCATGATAGTGTCGACTTATTAATGGTTAATCCTCCGTATTTCAAAATGCAAGAAAAGTCGCAAAAGAATCCCAATCCCCATTTAGCCATTGCCCGACATGAAATCATGGCAACTTTAGATGATGTCGTTAAGATGTCGTCCTTTTTATTAAAAACCAATGGTCGGTTAGCTATGGTGCATCGTCCGGATCGTTTGATGGATATTTTAGAAACATTTAAACAATATAAAATTGCCCCAAAGAAAATAAGATTTGTCTATCCAAAAATGGAAAAAGAAGCAAATATGGTCTTAATTGAAGGAATCTATCAAGGATCAATGGATGGTCTAAAAATTTTGCCACCACTTTATGTCCACAAGGAAGATGGTTCTTATACAAAAGAATTGGAAAAGATTTACTATGGCAGATAAACATTACTTTTACGTCTTAAAAACGAAAGATGAAACCTTTTATGCTGGCTATACCACAAATCCCAAGCGCAGATTAGCTGAACATAACCAAGGAATTGGGGCTAAATACACGCGCCCAAAACACAAAAGACCTGTTGAAATGATTCATGTAGAGGAATTTTTAACAAGAAGTGAAGCAATCAAAGCCGAATATGCTTTTAAACAATTGACACGCAAACAAAAAATGAACTATTTGTTTGAATAAAAATACCCGAACTTTTTCAACCATTGTTAATCTGTTGAAGAAGCTCGGGTATTTAAGTTAAGGTTCATTTAGCTAATAGTGTTGATTTGTTATAACTTTTTCTTTAGTACAGCGTAATTGATTTGAAGTTTGTGAAATGAGTAAGACTTTAAGGCTTTCTTCATTTACGAGTTTTCGCATTTGGGCTGCGGTCTGGTGTTCAGGTGGTGGTGGCTGCTGT
>JAITWV010000368.1 GCA_031285105.1 Streptococcaceae bacterium
CTATTTAATTTTTACCAAGCAATCATTTCCGCCAAAGCAGAGTTTGTTGACGAACTGCTCGCCTTTTACGCACCGATTTTGTGTGTGGGTGTCTTTATTGGCATCATTTTCTTTATGGCAGCCGGATCATTTTTATACTTCAGGTTATTTAGCGACAGTGAAGAAGACGCAAAGAAGTTAAAAATGATTTCAAAAATAGGCTTGACCCAAAAAGAATTGCGCCAAATGATTTCTAGACAAGTAGCTATTTTGTTTTTTACCCCCATACTTGTGGCACTTTTACATGGAGTGGTAGCATTAAGTGCGATGAATCATATGTTTGAAAAAGGTTTACAAGAAATTGACTTACTTGTTTTAGGGGGATTTTTGGCTATTCAAGTGGTTTATTACTTGTTTGCTCGCTTGTTTTATGTGCGTAAGTTGGAAAGGGAATTGTAGGAAGTGTTAGAAAAGAGCTAAAAAGACGAAAGAGAAACGTTCATGATTGTATGAATGTTCCTCTTTTTTGCCTCTATTGTAAAAATATTTTTTATCATGATGAAATGATCGTTTTATCATGATAAATGGGGGTAGTTTATCATGATACTTTTTTTGGGGGAGATAGGTGGGAAAAGACGAATGATAAAGATTAATGGTTTTGTCAAAATAACTAGACACATTCTTTCTTCTTTCTTACTTTCCATGAAGATATAAAAAACTGCATGAATTTTGTCATACAGTTTTTTGAGTTTCTTCCAATAGCTTTGAAAGTTGTATGAGTTCTTTTAAAACATCAAAACGGTCGATGTTTTTGCGCAATTCAACTAATCTTTGAGTCTCCAACAAAACATCTTCAAACATTTCTAGCTCAGATTCCAAATAGGGATTTTCCCAAAATTCTTCAAGTGCCTGCTTAGCATTAATGTTATTTGATGCATTTTGATCATATACAACATCACTATTCCTATCAAATAAACGAATATTTGAGAATATCTGTTCATTTGATAGAATTTCTAAATTGTTGGGTAGGTTTTGAACAATTAAATCATGATGTTCTTTTGGGGTTGCTCTGGCTGTGATTGGATTTTTTTGGTACATCTGTTCGTATCTTGCTAGTGTGCTCAAATACGAAATTGTTGGTTTTACTGCCATGACAACAAGTTCGACATCATATCCTTTACTCTTTAAATCTGTTGCGGTATTTTTGGGAGTTTCTACAGTTCGTAGCGTTCCTTCAATGATTAGGTTATATCCTTGTTCGCTAAGTGCCTTCACTAATGCCTCAACCATTTCACCAGCAAACTTTGCAGTGTAGTGAACATCTTCAACACCAAATTTGTTAGTAATTAACTGCGCATTTGGATGTTGTGCACGAAATGTATCTCCATCAATAATAATGATGTTTCTCGATTGCTCTTTTGCTAATAAACCGTGAAGTGAGGATTTCCCAGCACCACTTTGTCCTCCAAGTAAATATGCTTTTGGTTGTGTTACAGGCGTTTTTCCTCTAGATAAAAATCGCATATTTTTCTTCTTTATAAACTCAAACTCTTCCTCACTGTAGTCTGCAATCCCCATTAAGCCACTTTCCCTTTCTTAAAACTCTCCACTAATTCTTCTACGTAAATTTGAATTCCTTGCAAATATCCTTCAATACTATCCAACTCTTTCATGTCAGTCGCCCATAATAATCGCTCATTTTGCACATCAGATAGATTATCACCCAAAATAGTAATTGGGTGAAATTCGTCATCAATTCCTTCAACCATTTCCAATTTTATAAGTTTAGCCAAAATACCTGCAGAAAATTCTTTTAATACTTCTTTTCTGAGAGTAATTGCATATTTTTCGCTCATTGATTTCCCCTTTTCTTCCTCAATTAATTCAAACATTGATATTTCTAACGCATTTGCTATTTTTTCAATCATTTCTAAACTTGGCTCTCTTGCCCCTAACTCATATCTTGATACAGTTGGTCTTGCAATCTCTAATATTTTTGCTAATTGCTCTAGTGAGTATCCTTTTAGCTCTCGATATTTTTTCATGTTTTCTTTTGAGAATTTCGCCATTTCTATTCACCTCGTACCAATAAGGTACCACGATAAAAGAATTTATTCAAGAATTTATAGTTGATTCAATTAACTAGTAAAGAACATCACATTTGATTATTATGAACTGCAAACAATCAAACATAACAACAGTCCTCCTAAGAACAACACAAAAACAGCGCAAAAACCTCAAATCATTTTCCATATCAAACGAAAAATGATAACCTAAAAAAGTAATAAAAAATCTTTGCCTATCAACACCAACGATCTCAAGTGCACAAGACAGTTAGTGTTGATAAGGCAAAAAAAACAAAGGGGGAAGAAATATTGAGCATTAAATACAGAACAGGTGTCATCGGGAATCCACAAGAACCGGGTACGCTTAGTTACTACAACCGCGCAGTTAGTGATGGGGTCGACAATTTTGATCGCCTTGCCAGACGTGTGAGTGCCGAAACAGGTGTAAAGCGTGGGGTTGTTATGTCTATTTTGACATCATTAGAAGACATTGCAATGGAGCGAATGTCAGATGGTTATACAATTGAGCTTGGGGGATTGGGTAATCTTTATTTATCCATTCAATCAGAGTCGGTTACTGATGTAAAAGAACTTTCAGCTAAACACATCAAAAAAGCGAAAATCAATTTCAAAGCGGGGAAATCTTTGGCGAAAATGGCAAAGGAAGTGACGTTTGAGCCGTATCGTAATTATAAGAACTTTGAAGATGGGATTGAGCCTCAGGAGGTTTTGGAAGGATTGCTGGCAAAAGATGCCTTGTATGAAGAAGATGTTGTGGATGTTGTGGATGTCGTGGTTGATGGTGTTGGATTAGAAGAATAGTTGAGTGAGATGGATGTTTGCGGAATGCAGATGTTCGTCTTTTTTTGTGCCCAGCCATTGTGAAGTGGAATCTGAATGTGGTGTTTTGATTGCAAAAAAAAAAAAAAACGATTATATTTTAATTAACTTAAAGGTAACTAATATGAAATAATTTATGGAATTGAATATAGAAATTGAAAATTAACAAAATATTCGAAGAAAAAATAATAGCAAACCCGAATTTATACAAGTTCAATAAGCAATCGAATTTTAAGAAGATAATAATTTATGGGGTTGTCAAATAAAACGTGTACCGAAAATTCTACCCAATAAATTTTGGGAGAGTGTAAAGGAGAAGAAGTATATGAATAAAGTTCCTACAGAGAATATTCTAATACAATTAAGTGATATAGAAATAAGAGGATTCACGACTTCTCTTGATTTCAGCAAACATCCATTAATTAAAGCAAGAATAAAAAGAAGATTGCTATATTTCGCAGCTCTTGAAAGTTTAACTAAATTGTGCGCAAGTGATAGTCAATATGCAAATTATCGGCTACAACAGTATAAAAATGTTCTTATTGGAAATAAAGAATCAATACCTTTAATGGTTGGCAATTGCGATAAAACTATTAATAAGATTGTCAATGATTTACTTAAACCTTGGAAACGAAAATATGGTCCAATGCTATTAGTCGATATTGCGTTTATTCTTGTGAATGATGATTCGATTAATAAAGCTTTTGACATAATACGGGATTTTCTGACTAAACGACAAAAAAAGAGATTAGATGAAGTGTTGGAACTTCTTTTTAATAATGCAAGAATTCCTCCAAAACTTTCAAACTCTGAGAATTTAATACAACAATTCCGGATTAATCGAAAATTTACATCGCAAGAAACAATGCGGATAATGGTTACTGCCAATATGAGCGCAGGTAAGTCGACCTTGATAAATGCTTTAATTGGAAAAACGCTAACAAGAACCTCCCAAGAAGCATGTACGGCAAATCTTAGTTATCTTTACAATAAACCTTTCGAAGATAATAAGATACATCTAAAAGAGTCTTCCCTGAACTTAAATGCCACAGGCGATGATTTATTTAACAAAACACAAGAATCTGTTTCCACTATTGCTTCTTATTTTAGGACTGTAGAACATCACGAGAGAAAAATATGTTTTATTGATACTCCAGGTGTTAATTCAGCTTTGAATACCAATCATGGTAAAGTCACACGTAAGGCAATTTCTGATAAAGATTATGACAAGTTAGTTTATGTATTAAACGCAAATGAACTAGGTACTGATGATGAGATAAAATATTTGAAATATATTTATCAAAATGTACCAGCTGAGAAGTTGATTTTCGTACTAAACAAATTGGATACCTTCAGAAGCGTTGATGACTCTATCTCAACAAGTATTGAAGATGTAAAAGATGATTTAGAAAAAATTGGGTTTAAAGATCCGAAAATTTGCCCAATCTCTGCATATTTTTCATTGTTGTTGAAATTGAAGAAATATGGAGAAGAATTAAATGAGGATGAGCAAGATGAATTTGATTTTTATATAAATAAATTTAATAAGCCAGAATTCGACTTATCAATTTATTATCAGGAGGAATTTGTAGAGGTTGATTCAATATATGATAATTTTATAAAAATGAGTTTGAAATGTGGATTATATGGTCTAGAAAATATTTTGTATGGAGGAATAGCGAATGAAAAAAGTATCAATTAAATACAATCCTTATAAACTAGAAACTCAAATTCTTGTAGATGGGAAGATGCTAAAAGAAAACAGTACGATTTTGGATGAGACGTTTGACGGTTCTCGCTTACAAGATTGGATTGAAGTACTTCCAGATCTTCTTGTAGCCGAACTGTCAGACAGAGAATTTGAGATATCATTTCACGGAACAACATTGGATTACGAAGATTTAGTAGGTGTATTTAAAGAAGCAAATAATCAAGACAAAGCTCAATTCCTCATTAAAGAGCATATTCGTGCAAAAGAAACTTCTGACAAAGAAGGACAAATTGATGACATCTTTAAAAGAATTCAAAATGGTCCAATTAATGAGCTTCGTGATGAAGAAATAAAAAATGCGTTTCAACATGCCAAAAGTAGCGATTTCGAAGTGTGTGTTGTTGCCACTATGAGTTCAGGTAAATCAACACTTATAAATGCGATGATTGGTTCTAAACTCATGCCTTCTAGGCAGGAAGCATGTACAGCTATTATTACCTACATAAAAGATGTAACAGACAAAAACGTTCCCTTTCAAGCAGAAGTTTATGATAAAGATGGCAATAGACTTGAATCTTCTGACATTTTAACTCTTTCGACAATGGAAAGATTGAATAGTGATGAGAATGTTTCCGAAATTAAAATTAGAGGAAACATCCCATTTGTTACGTCTGATGATATTTCATTAGTATTGATTGATACTCCAGGTCCGGATAATGCTCGAGATCCACAGCATAAAGAAAAACAAAGAGAATTCCTAAAAAAATCATCAAAAGCATTGGTTCTTTATATAATGGAGGGTACCTATGGGAAAGATTCAGACGATGATTTACTTAATAGGGTAGCGAGCAGTATGGAAAATAAAGGTAAACAATCAAAAGATAGATTTATCTTCGTTGTTAACAAACTTGATGGACGCAGAAAAGAAGATGGCGAAACTATTCAAACTTTGGAAGGTGTTCGTTCATATCTTAAAAGGCATGGTATTTCTAAACCTAATTTGTTTCCAGCAGCAGCATTACCCGCACTTGACCTTCGTATGATGATGAATGGTGATATTGATCCTGATACTATTGACGAAACAAAGGTGATGATGAAGAAGTTAAATCGGAATTCAGATTTGCATTTTGAAACTTATGCGACTCTTCCACCAAGTGTTCGTGGTGAAATAAATGGTATGCTTGATGAAGCACGTCATAATTTTGATGGACAAATCAATGAGAACCCAAAGGAGGCATTGATTCACTCGGGTGTTGTTTCTATTGAAGCGGCGATACGCCAGTATGTGCAAAAATATGCTAAAACAGCAAAAATTAAAAATATTGTAGATACCTTCATGCACAAACTTGATGAAATTGGTGCCTTTGAGTTAACCAAACAAGAACTTGCGAAAAATCGTGAGGAGAGTGATAAAATAGTTAAGCAAATTGACTCTATCCGCAAGAAGACGGACAGCGCAGAAGAGGCAAAAAAATTCAAGAAAGTTGTAGATTCTTCAGTAGATAAGGTCAATGATGACTCTAAAAAAGTTATTGAAAGAATTACACAAAAATTCCAAGCC
>JAITWV010000373.1 GCA_031285105.1 Streptococcaceae bacterium
CTTTGTTATAGTGGTCAAAAACAGTTTCGGCAACAGTTGCTGATCCATCAGAAATTGTAGTATGTGTATGTAATGCTGCTCGGTACTGCCCGAATGTTTCCCAATTTACGTTTTCATAAGGGTTGTAAATTACGAAATCGTTCTCATTTTGTGGTGCGCTTGTTATAGCATGAACACTCATTGGTAACGTGCTAAAACCTAAAATTGCTGTTGAAGCGAGCGTTAAGCCTTTTTGTGCTAATTTGAATCTCTTCATTTTTAGTTATTTTCCTTTCGCTTGTTATAATTCTATTTTGAAGGAAAGATTGTGGTAACGATATCATTTAATTAAAAGTTAAAATAAAATTAATAAATAACTATAATTACGTTAAATATAACTTGATATAAGTATTATTGGTTTATTGAAGAAATTAAAGTAGTTAAAAAAACCAATCTTCCTTAAGAGTTGATTGGTTTTTTATTATTTTTAAACATCTAAACATAAAAAACTAATAATTGCAGATTAATACACATCTAATTAAATCTATAATTATTCATGTCTACCTTTTGTTCTTTTCTTATTACGATTAACTAACAAAATGAATATAAACATACCAATCCCAATTATAGCACCTAACACGTAAAGTAGCGTAGTATTTTTCGCCTCAACACTCGTAATCTTACCAACATTGTCCACAGTTATTTTGAATTCTTGAGTCGTTTTTTCATCTCCATTTTTCTTTGTCAGTTCAAATGTATATTCATGTCCATTTCTTAAAGGCTCTTTTGAAATTAAAGGAATCGAAACTTGCGCAAAAGGCACAATCGTTCCATTGTTAATATCTACTTGCGCAACTTTTTTTCCATCCTTATCTTTAATTGCACCGTGGAGGTCAACATTTTTCACAATATTTTGCGTTTCATTTTTTAAGGTAAATGCTTGCTTGTCTACGGTTAATTTATCCATCGAAATAGACAACTCATTACCTGATTTCACCTCATTGCCTTCTAAAACTAAAGCAAATGCGTAGTTATAAAGGTTGACAATACTTGCTTTTTGCTCATCAGCACTTGGTTTTCTTGTAACGTTAATTCCGCCAATTTGCACTCCATCCCAAAGGTTATCTGGGACTTTGACTATCAGTGGAAATTCAATTGATTCGTTTGGCTTTAATTCGATTGTCACTTCTTTTGGTGTTTTTTTATCGCCAAGTAAAACCTGAGAATAAAAATCAAAAGCTGGTTTGGTCGAAAGTAATTTTAATGCACTTTTTTTATCTAAGCCATAATCAACCACCAAATTTTGATTGGTTATCGCTTGATTGGCTGAGATGGTAAAGGTATTTTTTTTCTCACCATTCGTAATTTTCAAAACTAAGTGGATATCCTTACCCGCTTCAGGTTTCAAACGCCAATAACTTAATGAATTGTCCGTTTGATGCTTTTCTAATACCGCAATTGCTGAAAAGCCCACCTCATCAGCTTGGGTTAGTTTTGCGCTAATTAAAAAGAATGCTAAAATCGTTGTTAAATAAATAATTGCTTTCATTTTGCTTTTTTGAAACATATTTTCCACCTCTATTTTTTGATTAAGGGCCACTATTTATTGAATATTGAAATGTGCCTGTATTCGTGCCTGTTTGTAACTTTAATGTATTGTTTGCTTGAATATTCAATCCTTGATTTGTAGCAAAAGTCATCGTATATTGATTGCCTTGTCCGCTCATTTTAATAAAAGAAGGCAAGTTCGTATCAGACACAACTGAGGCGATTTTTGCTGCTTGATTTAAATTCAGGGCTATTTGGTTGCTTGTAACAGGATCAATCCACATGAAGTGGACTTTATCAGCAATGTTATTATTAATCATGGTTATCGTTACGTTAAAACTTGGTGCTTGTCCACGGTCATCTCGTGCAACTAACGTTTGAATATCCTTTCCAGCAATATTTCCTGAAAACGAACCATCCAATGGAAGATTTCCAAGACCTATGTCAAAACTTCTGGTCATTGTTGAAAGATTTCCTAACATACTAGTGCCTAATGGTTGATACCAAGAAACATATTTAGCATTGTTTATCGCTGTCATGTCTGCCCCATTATAAGGATTTGGGGTTAAATTGTTGATTGGTGTGTTAGTGCCAAGTCCAGTGATTGTACCTGTGTTTTGGCGATACCAAATGTCGTTAGTTGCTAAGTTTGAGGCATTTGGTGGAGTTAAAGTATAGGTTGTGTCAAAAGTGGCGTTATTGACTGAGGAATGAGTTCTTAGGCCATTTCCAGTGATTGTTATTGGAAAACCACTGACATCGGCATTAAATACTTTCCCGCCCACGGTATTCAGTGTAAAGGTACTAGAATCATTTATCGTTACGCTACTTCCGCTTCCGGGTGCTCCTGATAAAAGAGGATAATTTGCATTTAAATTATTTAGTAAAACTTGCGAACCTGGTGCAAAATTCCAATTTACTGGTCCATTATTAAATAAATTTAGCCCAATTGAGCCACCACCAGTTGATGCAACAAACTTTCCGTTGTTACCAACCGTTAAACTCCATGAAGTATAACCTAACCACATCCACCAGTTATTAAAACGAGTTGCGGTATTTACGGTACCATTAATAATAAAACTTGCATTGTTGCCGATAATCCAATTCAATGATCCTGTGTTATTGTCGTCGTAATACATGGTATATGTTTTATTCAAATTCCAAATTAAATTCGCATTATCTCCTACTTTCAGTGTTGCATTTCTATGCCCAACAGCATAAATCGGCTGATCATTCCCCCAAGATTGCTCAACTGTGGTGGTGCCATTGACTACTTCAATCCAAGCCCCTCCTTCAATCCATTCTCCTTGGTTATCAGCACCAGCCGCATCACTGATATCATTAAAATTATTGTTTTGATTTATTATAAATTTATTTGTTCCAGTAAATAAAATCTTTCCTTGATCATTACGAATTGGCATCGCTGCATAAACTGGATGACCATTGACAACCGTAACATTGTCGTAAACAAAAGTAGCTGAAGCAGCATACGTCGGGTCATTCATATTGGGAATTGAATCATATTTTCCGACCGCCTGAAAAATCCCTCCGGTTATTACGTTGATAATTTTTGCATTACTTACTTCTAATCGAGTGGCTGTTGTAACCCCTGTTCCAACTCGAAAAGCCCCACGTCGCCAGCCTGCTCCAACTCCATTGTCCACGCCAGTATTATAATAAGTATCATTATTTGGTGTCACGCTCAGATGTAAAGTTTTACCATTGCCAAAAATTTTAACATGTTTGCCTTCAACCACTCGTGCGCCACCATTTGCGGTATTCCAATATTCATACCCACCTAAACTAGGATCACCTGGAATATCCGCCGTAACAAAATAATAAATGGTATTATTAGAAGCTGTATCGGGTGTAACGCCATTATAAGTATCAATCATATCCTTCCAAGATGCTACATTATAATATTTCGCTCCCGCAGCACCCGTAATCGAGCCATCTATATCTGTAGTAGCAGTCAAAACCGCAGCATCTATTGGTGTATGAATCAGAAAAATTCCACAAAATAAAATAAACAATAGCAAAGACTTAATTTCACACATTTTTCCACCCTCCGCTTTAATTTCTAACTATGCTTTATTATAGCATGGTTAGGAAAATAACTGTTGCTAGAGGTGAAGTGCAGTATGTATGCTAATTGAGTATTTTTTGAGGGCTTTCATCAATAAAATACGAATGTTAAAGCTGTTTTTAAACTAAAACGGCAATAACGTTCGTATTTTATTTTTATCTATTGAATTTAATTATATTTCTTATTTAAAAAGCGCCGTATCCTCGGGATTATCTACTTTTTTAGAAGATTCATCATTTCTTAACTTCTTCTTACGCTCACTTCTTACAATTGCATAAATGCCACCAATACTTAATAAGAAACCAACAAAACTCAAAGGAATTAAAAACACCCAAAATTCTCTTATCCGTTCGAATTTTTTAACATTTACGTTTGTTTCCTCAACAATCGAATTTGTTTTTGAGTTCACTGTCATTTTTTTGGTTTCTTGTGTTTTTACTTCTTCTTTTGTTGTCGAAGTTTGTTCAGTTGAAGAAGTGGTTGTGGTTGTAGTTGCCTGCTCTGTTGTTTGTTCTGCAATTAGATTATCAACATTTTTTTGGGTAAAAACAGTATCTGGTACTTTGAATCGTAAAATCTCCTCATCAGAATTGGTAATCGCCCAAAAATTTCCTTGCCATGATAAAGGTAAAACACTCAGCACAGAATCTGTTGGTGCTTTAAAGTTTTCTTTCATAAAATCTGGGTAAAAATCAACCAAAGGGATAACTACTTGGCTATTTTCATTACTAGAGTAAACTTTACTGCTTATTGCTTTTCCACCATCTTCACGTTTTACAGTTAATTGAATAACGTTATCTGTTGCATTTGCGGGTGTTACTTCTCCATCTTTAAGAAATTGCACAGTCAATATAAGTTGATCTTTTGCATTTTCAACTGCATTTTGACGAGTAATTTCAATTCGTTCATTGTTTGTTGGGGTTGTCGCAAAAACAAGACTTTTCAAAGCAAATGATAAACCTATCATGAAAGTAATTATAAAAAGACAGACTAGTTTAAGTTTCTTTTTGTTCATCCACATTGTTTATCCAATTCCTTTTCTACTCGTTTTTACTTCATTTATCTTTCATTATTTTGGTGCAATATAGGTAACATCTGATGAAAATGCAATTTGATCTGGAATGATTCTGTAAGAAACCACACCTAATCCTTTGACATTACTTTCAGAAATCAACACACCATCTGGGCCAATCGCTTCAACAAAAGCTACGTGTCCGTAAGTAGCATCTGCTCCTGCGACTCCTGGGGCAAATGACATCGCATCTCCTACTGCTGGAATGTGTGAGACATCATAACCTTTTGCTAAACCACTTGCGCCCCAATCGCCACCATTACCCATAAAATCATCAACACTTCCACCTAATTGAGCGATACGGTTAAAGACATACCAAGTGCATTGTCCAACTGGATAACTACCTGAAGTATTATAATTTATGCCATCATACGGCGTTAATTTCATTTCATCACGATAAGCTTGTGGTAAGTTTTGAATTTCAGAATAAATTTGTGTGTTGACATCAAGTGCTGCATTTACATCAAATTGAGTCAAATGGTAAGCTGCGATGATTGAGTTTAATTTTTTATTGTATTGTGTATCAGTTGCATATTTCCCAGTTAAAAATTGAGTGGCTTGTAAATAATTTTTTGCTTCGCTTTTCCATGTACCTTGGTAGAAATGATCGTTTCCTGAAAGTCCACCACGCAATAAGCTAACGTAATCTTTCAACGATTCTTCATAGTTTGGATATTTTCTGAAATTGGCATCAATTATATACATACCGCCAGAACCATTATCCTCAGCAGTTGGTAAATTCACTGCTTGTCCTTGATAGGCACCTTTTACCCCGAAGATATTGTAATTGGGCGCACTTGCCAGACCACTTGTTCCAGAACCGCTCTCTAAAATCGCTTGGGCAATCATAACAGAAGCAAATAAGTCGTATTCACTTGCTAGTTTTCTTGCCGATTTACTAATTTCATCAATAAAAGCTTGGGTTTGTGGGTTGGCTTTTGTATCAAAAGAGGCAGCGTAAGTATCAATATAAGTCTGACCTTTTTTCGTTAATACTCGCTCTTGCTGGTGAACTGCAAAACTTGGAGCATATGCAGAAGTTTTCTTTTCTAATGTTTCAATATGAACGCCTGTTTCTTTTTGCCATTTGTTTGTTGTGTGTTCTTTTGAAGATAAAATATATTTTCCTTGACCAAGATAAATAGCACTTTGCGTGATTTCACCTTTACTATTTTGCCAAACGAGTAAATCACCAATTTGTGCTGTTTCAATTGTAGCGATTTTTCCAGATTTTGCTAATTCGCCTTGTGTGTTTCCTAATTGAACACCATAAATTTCTTGATAAACTTCATTAATAAATGAAAGATTAGAATAAGTTGCTTTGTTGTTTGCATCTACTTTTCCATCATCTGAATAACCAAATCCCAGACGAGTTAAAGTAGCTGATAACATTGCAGCATCATTTTTCGTTTTTAATGTTGATAATAATGGCAATTCAAATCCATCTAAATTTGAAAATGTCAGACTATCAGCTTTTAAACTTTCATCTAAATTGCTTGGTGTTTGTGGTGAAGCTGGGTGCGTCGGGGTTTCAACAGTTGATTGTGTAACATTACTTGAGTCTGTTGTACTTCCTGAGTTATCAGTATTACTTGAGTCTGTTGTATTACCTGAATTATCAGTATTGCTTGAGTCTGTTGTATTTCCTGAATTATCAGTATTGCTTGAGTCTGTTGTGTTACCTGAGTTATCAGTATTGCTTGAGTCTGTTGTTGCGCCTGAATTATCAGTATTGCTTGAATCTGTTGTAGTGCCTGCGTTATCGGCGTTACTTGAGTCTGTTGTGTTTTGCGTTTCATTAGTCGTGTCAACTTGCGTTGTTTGTGCCAAACTAGGAGCTTCCTGAACGTCAGCAGCTGCCAATTGTGCACCTTGAGAGCCTATTATCCCTGTTAGTAACACACTTGCCACTGCTTGCTTTGGTAGAGCAAAAAATTTATTCTTTTTCACTATTTTTTCTTGAGCTAGGTTTGCTCCTAAATTTTCTAGAATCTCCTGCTTTTCTTTTTTATTTAACATCAATAAATTTTCTCCTTTTACAAAGTAAGCAATAAAATAAATTATTGCTATGTATAAAGTCTTCATGTTCTATGTGTAACAAAATTTGATTTATTGATGTCTACAGCCAAACAGCACCATTTTCCAAACCTAACATTTGTATTGTTCCTTTGGTATTATAACGCATTGCTTCAATTAATTCATCTAATTGTACTTGTTGCTTATAACCTATTTTTTCTTAAAAGAAAGAAAGAAAGAAAAAACACATAAAAAGCATCAAATATCTCAAAAAAATAAAAAATCTCTAGATAAATGGTTATAATTATGAAAATCACATGAAAATTGTTATATTATAATTAGAGGTGATTTGATATGGGAAATAAAAGAAAATTCTCAAAACAGCGCGGATTGGCTAAGATTGGTGCTTTACTAGCTTTAAGTTCTGGAGCACTTCTTTCAAGCGTCACAGATGAAAAAGCGCAAGCAAATGAAACCGCAAAACCTACTACAAGCATTCAAAAAGATGAAAAGAATAAATCCGATTTGGAAGATGACTTAAAAACAAAAGCAATACATAAAATAACTTTGGTCGAAAATTTCCCTCCCAAACGTGAATTATTTGAAACTTTTGGAAAAAATGCCCAAATTAGTGAGGTTCATAAAACTTATGATTTTCATCAAATAGCCGCTGAAAAAGAAAAAAATGTCTATTATAAAGCAACTTCTTATTCTCAAACGCAGCCTATACTCATGAAAATGGATGAATTTCGCCATCTAATCAAAACAAATAAGAATATTCAAGTGCTACCAACAAGTAAATACCAATTAGTTTCCTCACACTTATATACCAACTATGCTGCTGCCATTTCAGACTCAGCAAATTGGAAAGATTCACGAATAACTGATAATGCTCGGAAAAAAACATTAACCTTTCGCGATAAGACTTTAAAAATGGGAATGAATTTTCATGGTGATGGTGGCGTATTTATTGAAAACATTGGCTTTCACTCACATTTAGATCTTGAAGCACAAAAAGGCAATAAACAATTTGGCGAGCATGTGAAAGAGGATTTTATTGATATACTCGAACACAACCTAAATGTCATCTATCGAGGAAAAAAATATCAAGCCATTTATCATGAAGGCACAAAAAAAATTGTACAGGGCAAGCAAACAATTGATGGTTATTTTACTTTTTCCGACTCAACACACGGACTTCCTTTACAAATTAATAACCGGTTTATTGTAATCAGTGTTGATTATGGTAACAATGTTGAAAGCCTAGCCAACTCTTTAACATTACGTGCCGTTCAAAGTTATGAGAATACTTTAGGTTGGCAATTTGTTGCCCCAAACATAACTGTTGGCCTTCACTTTGTAGATGAATTACAAGAAGAAAGTACACGATTTTACCAAATTGAAGCAAAAGAGCAGATTATTCATTCAGTTGTCTTTAAATATGTTACTGTTTCGCTTTAGGAGCTATAGCAAAAAGAGGCTGGGACAAAACTCTGAATGCGTAGAATAAAAACGAACGTTCAAGCACTAGCACAAAACTTTAATCGCAAAAACCTCCCCAAATCTATCTTTGATGATAGATTTGGGGAGG
>JAITWV010000379.1 GCA_031285105.1 Streptococcaceae bacterium
GAGCCAAGCCAGCCGAAAATTCGCAGTGTTGAAATTCACAAGCTTTCGCTTTTCAAGTATCAATTTAACTTACGCTGTACTAAAGAGAAAGTTATAACCAACCAACACTATTCGCTAAATAAGCCATAACAAAAAATCATGGAGGTTTATTCTTCCATGATTTTTTATTGTGTTTATTCATTTTAATTTTTTATGAGTGTTAACCATTGCTCAACTCCCCACTTATGTGACCCACGTTTTAATTTGTCAATCGCCTCATCAACTGCAAACCATTCGGGAGTACTCTTAGCTTCGGTTCGTTCGCCGATGGTTTCCCAAGAGTCAATGGCATAGACATAAATTGGATTAAAAAAGTGAGTGTTTCGGTTACGAGAAAAATAATACTCATCTGCTCGTCCAAGTGCAGCACCAACGATGGCACTTGTTCCAGTTTCTTCGATTAACTCTCTTTTAATGGCTAACAAATGATCTTCTCCAGGTTCAATTTCGCCACCAGGTAAAAAATAAGCATTATTAGGTGCTTTCACGATTAAAATTTCTTGATTGTTCTTACGTGACATGATGACATGAACACCAATGCGTGTTTGATATTCCACATTTTCTTCTTTTAAACCAAAAGTTGGATAATTTTCCATTACTCTTCCTCGCTTTCAACAATTTGTCTAGCCGCTTCGATTAATTGAGCTAAGTGATTTGCAGTTAAAACATCACGCAAACCAGCATCTTGAGCATCTTTTGTGGTTAAAAAAGCTCTTTGAACATTGGTGGGACTAAGGAATAAATAAATTAAATCAGGATTATCATGTGCGATATTTAAGAAAAATCCATTTGGTAGCTCAAGAATTAATCCACGCCCTTCATGTGTTAATGTAGTCACATTTGTCCTCGCAGGAGTGGTTGCTTGTGCTTGTTCAATAATTTGGAGACGTTCTTGCATGGAAAGGTCATTAAACCACTGGGCATCTTCTTTGGCTTGTTTGAGCATTTCTTGATGTCTTTCTTCTGGTGTTTTATAGGGATTTTCTTTAATTTGTGTTTCAATTCGCTCAATTTCCCCTACGAAACGTTCATTAAAACTAGTAATTTGCGAAGACGTTCGATTTGGTTTTTCTTTTAATTCCTGTGCATCATTTACTGTTTTAAGCAAAGCATCCGCATTGTCAGGACTAATTCGAGGATGACGGATTAAATTATTGGCATGAGTGATTAGCTGTTGCAAAAGCAAAATTGCTTCTTCTAATGCCATGTTTTCTTTAATATTTTCCTCAGCCTCTTTGATTAATCTTTGTAGATTCTCAGTGGCTTGATTTACCTCGTTTAAGTTCATATTATTAATTTCAAAAGCATAACTAGAAGCATGTTCAGATAATTTATGAACCAAATCGAAACTTAAATAATTGTTTTGAATAATAGCTTTGGCGGCATTTATCGTTTGCATTAAAACATTTTTGGCTTCATTAAGTGTTCGTTTATCTGTAGCAGCTTGCATATTAGTAGCTAACACACCAAGTCCACTCATTCCTCTTGTTGAGGTATTGGGTAATGTTTGTGAAAGGGATAGTGCCACATTGTTTGCTTCAACATTTGAGCGTCTTATACTTTTGATTAAGAAAATAGATGGGGTTAAAAGAATGAGTACAGTAACGATGACTAAAGCAATAATAAAATTTTTTGACAATTGAACTTTTTGATGTTGATCGCGCATAAAGTTCCCCCTCCTTTTCTTATAGTCCAGGTTCAATCGAGCAATGTTTTTCGTGCGACGAGTAATCGCAGGAGCAGTCTTGAGGTAAATTCTCAAAGCTAAGAACCTTCGCAAGCGAAGAACCCTAGCTTTGAGAAATTTACTCAAGACTAAACGCTCGTTTCACCCTCCTATTATATAAAATTATATCAAATCGCTTGAAAATAATGAAAGAAAATACTTTTCATGAGTGTTTTTGTTTTTAGGAGTTAGTTAAAACAAAAAAAGACCAACATTTTGCCAGTCTTTTATCTATCGTTCATCAATCCAACTGCGAAACAAATTTTTGAATCCGCTCATCCTCACTCTTAAAGAAGTTTTCAGTATCGCCTTTATAAAATACGCGCCCTGCTTCAATAAAAATAATCTGATCAGCCACTTTTTTAGCAAATGACATATTATGGGTCACAATGACTTGTGATTTTCCTTCTTTTGCTAATTGTTGAATCACATTTAAAACTTCTTGGGCTAACTCTGGATCTAGGGCACTAGTTGGTTCATCATACAAAATATACGCAGGTTTCATCGCCAAAGCTCGTGCAATTGCCACTCGCTGCATTTGTCCCCCTGAAAGTTCTTTGGGATAAGCGGCTATTTTTTCTTTTAAGCCAACTTGTTTTAATAACTGTTCAGCTTCTTTAGTTGCTTGTTTTTTTTCTTGTTTCTTGACAATAATTGGTCCTTCAATTACATTTTCCAAAACAGTTTTGTGTGGAAAAAGGTTAAATTGTTGGAACACCATTGAGAAAAATTGGCGATGAGTACGCATGTGCTCAAATGATAATTTTTCAGGAAATGTTAATTGATGTCCGTCAATTGCTATTACTCCTACATCGGGAATTTCTAATAAATCAATCATGCGTAACAAAGTTGATTTGCCAGAGCCTGATGGACCAATGATGACAGTTGTTTTCCCACGTTCAAACTCTAAATTTATATTTTTTAAAATTTCATTGCCATCAAATGACTTTGAAATATTTTCTAGTCTTAACATCAAATCCCTCCTAATAGTTATCCATACTAGCTTCTAATTTTCCTTGTAAAAAAGTCAAAAGAGTCGTGGCAACAAGATAATACACCGCCACCATGGAATAAAGCAACAATGGCTCATAAGTCGTTGCTGCAATCCTTTGAGCAGCCATAAAGACTTCAACAATTGTGATACTAGCTGCAAGGGACGTATCTTTAATCAATGAAATAAATGAGTTCGATAAAGGCGGCAAAGCAATTTTAAATGCCTGAGGTGCCACAATTCTTGATAAAATTTGCCATTGACTCATTCCTAAAGAAGCTGCTGATTCATATTGACCTTTAGGAATGGCTAAAAGGGCTGAACGAACCGTTTCTGAGGCATACGCTCCTGTATTTAATGAAAAAATAAGGACCGCTGCTGGAAATGGATCGATCGAAAGCGTGCGACCTAGTCCAAAAAAGACGATAAATAATTGAACCAATAATGGCGTACCACGAAATACCCAGACATAAAAAAAGAAAATCGCTTGTAACGGTTTGATTTTTGAATTTCTGGCTAAAGCAGTTACAATCGCCACTATCAACCCTAAAACAAAGGAAATCAGCGTCAAAGGAATGGTCATCGTAATAAATCCTTGAAGCAATGGCATAGCAGCATTTTGAATAATTGATAATTGTCTTTCCATTTTAAATTTCTCCCAACTTGATTATGTACGCGCAATGAAGCGATAGTCTAAAAATCTACCGCTTCATTTCAGTTTATTATTTTGAAATGTCTTTACCAAAGAATTGCTCAGAAATTTTAGTTAATTCTCCTTCATCGCTTAATTCTTTCAACGCTTTATCAATTTTTGTTTGTAAATCTTTTTCATTTTTTTGAATTAAAACTGCTGATGGAACACCTTCTTTAGCTGTTTCAACGATTTTTAATGAAGCGTTTGGTTGTTGTTTCATATAATCAAGAAATGCAACATCATCATTTAACGTAGCATCTGCTTGGCCGTTTGCTAAAAGTTCAGCCGCTTTAGAAAACCCATCGACTGAAACCAATTGCGCACCAGCATTCTCAGCTGTTTTTCCATAGTTAGAAGTTAAAGATTGGGCAGCTTTTTTCCCTTTTAAATCTTTAATCGAATGAATATCCTTATTGTCTTTATTTACCACCAACACAGAGTGAGAAACGGTATAAGGAGTTGAGAATAGATATTTTTGTTTGCGTTCATCCGTAATGCCAACTTGATTAAAAACAACATCAGCTTTACCAGCATCAAAGGCAGATAACATCGCATCCCACGGCGCTTCAACAAACTCTACTTTGTAACCCATTTTTTTCGCAACCGCTTTGGCAACTTCGACATCATAACCAGTCAAATTCCCTTTTTCATCATGATAAGTAAAAGGTGCATACGTGCCTTCGGTTGCAACTTTTAACACTTTTTCATCTGAATTGCTTGTGGTATTCGTTTTTGAAAAAGCAAAGATACCCACTGCAATCACGACAACTGCCCCAATTAATCCATATACAAGTTTTTTGTTCATTGTATTCCTCCACAAAATTTATGTCGTTATGATACTAGCTTTTCAAAGGAATTGCTAT
>JAITWV010000390.1 GCA_031285105.1 Streptococcaceae bacterium
AAAAGTAAATTCGGATACCCAATTGTACAAACAGGCTGGCAATTCAGTGACGATTCCAGTCATTGCGAAAATAGCGGAAAAATTAAAAGAAATGGAAGGTTAAGGTATGAGCTTAGAAAGATATTTTAGAAATAAGGTCGGGGAAAAGTTATTTAGACGTGTTAGAACAAATGTAAAGCAGGCAAGTGAATTATTTGAACGCAGATATGCTTTCGAAATTTTGCAAGTAGATCAAGAAGGATATGTAAGCATTCGAGTTACTTCCACAGATTTCGACCAAAATGGCGCACGAGTGTATGATTCGTTCAAAAATTTTGGCATTTATGACCAACGCTTCAACTCTGTAGATATTGATGGAATCTTACATGAACTTGTGGAAGATGCAGATGAGACATTATTTGAAAAGTATCCGAATAGTGTTTTTGATTAGTTATCAAGGTGAGATAAACTCTTGCTTTTTTTCTGGAGAATTCGATGAAGCAACAATTATCATTAAACACTATTCATAATATGGACTGTATTGAAGGGATGCAGCTGATACCGGACAAAAGTATTGATATGATATGTTGTGATTTACCGTATGGAACCACTAATAATTTTTGGGATATTATCATTCCATTTGATAAGTTATGGCCGCAATATGAAAGAATTGTGAAAGATGATGCTGCGATTGTCCTTTTTGCTAGTGGGATATTCGCAGCTCAGTTGGTTCAATCAAATTTCCCTTTGTTTCGTTACAAATGGATTTGGGTGAAGAATAATGCGACAGATTTCGTCAATGCAAAAACAAGACCAATGAGGAAGTTTGAAGAGGTGCTCGTTTTTTCTAAAAGAGCCGCGGTAAATTCAAGTAAAGCAAAAAACATGAAATATTATCCACAAGGTTTAGTCCGAATAAATAAAAAATTTCAACATGGGCAAAATACAAGTAAAAGTGAATATGTAAAAATAAAGCAAAAATCTTATATTCAAGAGTTTGAAAACTATCCAACAGATATTTTAATTTTTAATCGAGTAGAAAAAGAACGGATTCATCCTTCTCAAAAGCCGTTGAAATTAATTGAATATTTGATTAAGACTTATACAAAAGAAGGTGAAGTGGTGTTGGATAATTGTATGGGCAGCGGAACGACAGCAATTGCGTGTTTAAACGTGAATCGTCAATTTATAGGATTTGAGATGGATGAGACTTATCATAAGAATGCTCTAAAAAGAATTGAGCAAAATGTTACTCAGTTGGAATTATTTGAATAGGAGGCAAACTTATGACTATATCGGAAGATAGATTGGATTCCTTTGAAGAAGAGTTTCACGTCTTATTTCGTTATTATAGAAGAAAATTAGTCGACATTGTAAGGCAATCCAATAGATTATATTTGAAAAATTTTAGTGATGGATTTGTTTATGTAGACATGTTTTCTGATAAATATGCAAATTTGAATTCAAAATATTTGGGACTTTTGGAAGATACAGAAGATGAAATTGGAACAACGTTAATTAGGCAGTTTGAAGAGGAATTAAAAGAATATGAGGTTTTTGTAAAGAGAATACTTTTAAAAGTATAGGTGAGTGAATGATAAAAATAAAATATATACCCGTAGAACATGATACTGCTGAGTGGTGTAATAAAAAGGGATTAATTAAACGGTTTGAGGGGTTGAATATTAATACTCTGAATCATTGGCTCGTAGAAATGCGAGATTCAAGTAAATTTAGTCAATTTGTAATTAATCCCACGCATAAACTTGTTTGGATTCACATTAATGGATTTGTTGAGTTTTTAAAATGGAAACAAAGAAATAAAGTTCATTAAAAGAGTATTTATTCCTTAAACTGGAGCTGTATATTCTGGCAACATATGGTTTAATACAACACAACAAAACGAGAAAACCGTTGTTATCGGCTGTTTGGAAAGGAAAAAATATGGTAAATGAATTAAACTTTGAGGATTTAAAATTTTCAAATGAGTATGGTGAGAATAAGAAACCTTATAAAACTTTTGCACATTATTTAGATCCAGTAACAGGCAAGAAGAGGAAAGTTTCCGTCAACTGGAAAAGTCATAATATTATTCATGAACGGGTTGCTTATAGATTATTAATTGCTAAGGTTAATAAAATCATCAAGAAAGATAGAATTGCTTATGCTGGTGGAGTCCAAAATTTCGGACAATTAAAGGAGAAGTGGTACAGTACTTGGTCACCAACTGTCAAAGCTCAGTCAAGAAGAGCAAACCGTTCTATCTTAGATACTGTTATACCGCGTATGATTCCAGATGAGGTTCAATTAACAATCATCTCTCCTTTTTACATTCAAGAAAATTGGAATAAGTTTACGAAAGAATCGTTGGGACTTTTGACAGGTCTACCTCTTTCCTATAGTACATTGGCGAAAGTTCGAAATATCATTAAACAAATTTTTGGATTTGCAGTAATAAACGAAATTTTAGAAGTTTCACCTATGCATTACTTAAATCTTAAAATCCCTAAAGATCGCTTTGAAATGTCATATGATAAAAAGAGATATAAGTTTTTGGAGGGGGAAGAAATCGATTGGATGCTTGAAGTTCTTTATGAAGTTACCACACGAGAAAATTCTCGAGTAGAATACTATTTTGATTCTGCTGTATTTTTGCTTCATACTGGATTGCGAATTGGTGAATTAGGTGCATTAACTCCTGATGATGTTGATTTTGAAAATAATTTTATCCATGTTCGTAAGAATTTAGTTTCACAAGGTTTAAAGAAAGAAGACTATCAAACTGGTGGAACAAAGACTTTGAGTTCAAATAGAATTGTTGTCTTAAACCCAATTTGCATGGAGATTATCGAAAAACGAATGCAAAAAAATATGGAGAGACAAGAATACGTCAAAACAATGCTTATAGATAAGGATTTAAGTTATTGGTATCCTTATCGGAATTTCATATTTACAGATTGTATTTTCCAAAATAAAATGGGCACTCCTATTACGCCAAACTTGTTTACTGGATTCTTTAACAATAAATCATCAAGAATGGGCGGTAGTTTGGATGATTTGATAAAAGAAAGATATCCTAGTTTTAATAAGCATATTACCTCCCATGTATTTCGATTTACTCACATTTCTATGCTGGCTGAACGTGGTTGGCAGTTGAAGGAAATAATGGATCGTGTTGGACATAAGGATTCTAAAACGACACTTGAGATTTACCAACAAGTGACGAAAGAAATGCGAAAGAACCAAGAAGAAGATTTGAAGAAAATTTCAATAGGTAATCGATTTTTTGATTGATTTAATAGAAATGCTTAAATAAAATTACCCACTTTTGCGCAGATAACATTACCCAATTTCACGCAAGTTCTTCATACTTATTAGTAAATATACTGATGAGGTGAGTTCTGATGGAATTGA
>JAITWV010000424.1 GCA_031285105.1 Streptococcaceae bacterium
CTTTGAGAATATTTTTAAAGGCTTTATATAATACTTTATGACCAATAATTACATAAGCAACCAAAATAATGCTAAATTTAAGCTGATAAGGCATTTCTACCAATAAACCAATTGTCCCAATCAAAAGACTAATACCAATCATCAATAATTCTTGGGAGTTATTTGCTTTATTGACTAGTTGCTCTTTTTCAACAATTTTCACATCAGGTTCAATGTCTTCAATGATTTTTGTCATTTTGTTAAGAGTTGCTTTTTCAAATTTTTCGCAAACCTCAAGCGTTAGTTTTTGAGTCGCAAAATTTACATGACAGGTATTTATTTCATTCATTTTGCCAATTTGTGTTTCCATTTTTAAAGCACAATTGGCACATCCTAATCCTTCTAAGATAAATTCCTTTTTCTCCATCTCTTCTTTCCCCACTATTCTTTGCTATGCGCTAACACACTTTCCAAAATTTCGACAATATGATTATCATAAAGTGAATAAATGACTTGTTTTCCCGAACGAACACTAGTAACAATTCTAGCTTGCTTTAAATGTTTGAGCGATTGGGAAACTAGTGATTGAGAAATATCTATCTCCTCTTCAATTTGCGCAACGTTCATTGATTTTTTTGCTAGCGCCATCACAATTTTGATTCGGTTGATATTTGTAAACAGCTTAAAAAAGTCTGCTAATTCTTCATAATCCATTTGAACTCCTCCTTGCATTAACATATTACGATATTTTAATGTGTTTTGCAAATAAAAAAGTAAACCTATTGATTAACTTAAAAATAACAAACGAAAAAACCGTTCATTTTTTTAAGCTCAAATAATTTTCTGTTAAGAATGGCTTTGCTATAGGCTTTTTAGGGGCAAAAAATATGCTATAGCTAAATTACTTTTTTGCTAAAGCATTTTGATGAATTTGCTATAGCATATTTTGCTTTTTGCTATAGCTAAATTGAAATTTTGCTATATTGCATTTTAAAATGGGCAAATATATGCAATAAAATAACATCATTCAAAATAAAAGTTTCAAAAAACAACATGATTATCCAGAAATAAAACTTGCACGCCAATGTTCGTTTGCTTTTCTAGTTGTTGTAATTCTTCTAACTCTTGTTTTTTATCAGCGATATTTTTTTGCAATAATTTAAATTCTTCCTTTGCTTTTTCCATCTGCTCGAAATTATCAAAGGTTGATTGAGCAATTAATTCTTCTGACTTTTTCTTGGCATCTTCTTCAATTTTTTGAGCTAATTTTTCAGCTGTCATCAACATATCGGCAATTTTAGCTTTCGTCAGTAAATTTGCTTGTCCTTGTTCGTAAAGTTTTTTCAATTGAATTTTATAAGCTTGATTTTCTTTGAGAAGATTTTGAACTTTATCTTGTAATTCATCAAATTTTTGAGTGGTTTCTTTTTTCTCATCTGCTAAAGGCATCGGTTGGCTCACTAAAGTTTTTTGAGCTTTATCTAGTTCTTCTTTCAACTGAACATTTTCTAAAACAATTTTCTTCACTTCTTCTTTGACCACACTCATTTTCTTCTTGTTACCAATCATCAACTTCTCCTTTATATAACGATTTCTTACTCTCAATTGTTGTCATTTTTTTGTAGCTCAAGTAACTATTTTCGTTCATTGCTAAGTCTTTTTAATCATTCAATATAATAAGCAAATTCCTTCTTTAATATCTAATATTAGTCGTTTTCTTTTGGTAAAACCACCCAATCATTAACAAAAACACCCCATTTATTAACATTTTTTCTATTTGTTTTGACTAATTATCTAATTTCATTGTAATATCAATATAATGTAGGAAAAAGAGGTGAAATTATGGGGGAACATTCTTTGACAAATCATCATGAAACTTGTCCAATTAATTCAAAAAAACAACAACATGTATTTGTTATCTGCAATTGCCAACATCTAAAGGTACACCAGCGACAAATTGAGTCTGTTTTAGTACATATCGAAAATAATTTAGACTACTTTTTTACACCAAAGGACATTGCAAATTTAATTGGTTACTCACAAGGACATTTTCATCGAATTTTTAAACTGAATTTAGGAATGACGTATATGGAATATGGCAGAAAAAAAGAATGAAGCAAGCAGCAAGGTGGCTTCTTACCAAACATGTATCGATTAATGAAATTGCAAATTGTGTTGGAATGAATCATAAACAGTTTGGAAGATTATTTAAAAAGCAATATGACATGTCGCCTAGAGAATATAAGAAAAAATTTGGAAAATAATTTGTCCTTCCTTAAGCTAGGCAAAAATCTAACTTAAGGAAGGACAAATTTCTATTTAATATTCTACTATTACTTGTTCGTTTACTTTAATTCTACCAACCACCACTTGCTCCGCCACCACTTGAAAAACCTCCGCCACCGCCAAAATCTGACCATGAAGATGAATCTGAATTGCTATTGGTATCTGTTACCAAATTATTTTGCACCTCATAATCATGTAAATCTGAATATCCTTGATCATTGAAGTACATCGTTGACCAATACAAATGTGAATGCAAATCGTAAAAATAAATCGCATCAAAAATCGTGTCATTTGCATACATTCTATCGGGCGTAGCAACAGTTAAATCAATGGCTTGTTGGTTAACTTTATATCTAAATTCACCATTTTTCGTGCGTTCACTTTCTTGTACGTCTTGTAAAATTTGATAATTATTCTTGTAATTGTGTAAAAATGTTCGGATATTGTCTTCATTTGCTTCTAATTTTGTTTCCATAAAAGCATTGGCTAACGTTAAATCACTGGCTGGTAATTTTTCGCGTTCCAAATCAAATGCAAACTCCATTTTAATGTAATCAAGAATTGTTTGTTTGAGAATCTTTTGTTTTTGTTTACGTTTGAGATAGACCACAATTCCTGTAATCATTCCTAAGAAGGTAACAATCAAGGCCCCAAAACCGATGCGTATCCAATTTGCTCTAGCTTCTTTTTGACGTGTAAGTATAACTTGATAAGCTTCAACGTGGGATTGCAAACTAGCTGGTACTTGAATTTGTGTCCCTGCAATCGCAATCGTTCGATTCACAATTTGCGTAATCGCCCCATTATAATTTTCATCACGCAACATATCGGTTAAAGAATCACCAAAAACATAATCTTCAATCGTGCTTTCATTTAAACCAGTATCATTCCAACCATCACCAAGTTGTATGCGATATTCATGATCATTAATCGCAATCACAAACAATATTCCCTTATTGTGTGTTTTATCCCCAATTTGTTTGGTATTGAAAAGATTTAAGGCAAAAGACTCAATTGATTGTCCACCTAAACTATCCGTAATATAAATCGCAAATTGACTGTTTACTTTTTGTCCATTTTGAGTGGATGTGGCAAAATCGTTCAAGGTTTGATTTAATGTGTTCATCTGCTCTTTTGTTAAAATCGTAGCTTTCGTGTTTTGCTCAATGTAATTTTCTTGAGCTTTTGTGGTGAGTGTGCCGATAATAAGCGTGAATAAAAACAAACTTATAAGAGTCATTAATTTTCTTTTCATAAAATTTCCCCCAATTCTTTTTTTCAATTATAGCATATAACTTTTTCTTATTAAGTCTGTTACAATAAATATATGAAAAATACAGATTGGTATACCTTATTAAAACAAAATTTAGGGCAAGATTACCTAAATGAAGTAGATGCGTTTGTTCAAGCAGTCTATTCAGGAAACATCAATATCTATCCGCCAAAAGAAAAGTTATTTGCTGCCATGGAATTAACTTCTCTTGCCCATACCAAAGTTATTATCGTTGGACAAGACCCTTACCCACAACCAAATAAAGCGCAAGGATTATCATTTTCTTATCCAAAAGAATTTGTTGTTAAAAGAGCTGATTCGATGTCAAATATCTTAAAAGAATTGCAGGATGAAGAATTTTTGAAACAAGATACCGACTTAACAAATTGGGCAAAACAAGGAGTATTATTATTAAATGCTGTTTTGAGTGTTCCCGAACATCAAGCCAATGCCCATGCTGGAAAAATTTGGGAACCGTTAACGGATGAAATGATCAAAATTGCAAGTGCTGATGAACAGCCAAAAGTGTTTATTTTGTGGGGTAATTTTGCAAGAAAAAAAGCAAAATTCATTGATTCAACAAAGCATTTAGTCATTGAATCTGCTCATCCGTCACCATTGTCAGCAAGTCGCGGATTTTTTGGCAGTAAACCTTTTTCAAAAGCAAATGAATTTTTAAAACAAAACGGACAATCTATCATTAATTGGGAGGAATAACAATATGGAAATTTTATTTGATGAAACATTTCAATCACCAAACGGACAAAAGAATAGTCGCAACATTTGGTATGGCTATCTTAATATGTCAACTGACGGTGAGTTTGGCAAAATTCTTAAATTAGATGATGAATTAATTACTTTATTGGTTAGCAAAATTCACGAAAATTTGAAAGAAGATAAAACAGCCACCGAAACAAATTGGTATTTTTATGGAGATACCACAACTAAAGATGCAATTGGAGATGTGATTCGTCCAACGATTATGATTCGTGAACGTAATGGTGTTTTTGTAACGAATTTTGTCTTTGCAGATATGGATTTCGCCTTACAATTAGATAAAATTATGAGTTTCAAAATCGCCCTTGAATCTGCTTTGATGCATAGTTAGGTAAAAAGGATGAAAATTATTAATATCTCCCCAAGAGGTTATTGTTACGGTGTCATTGATGCGATGGTGATTGCCAAAAATGCTGCTTTAGATAAAAACTTACCACGTCCGATTTATATTTTGGGACAACTTGTGCATAATGATCATGTAGTTCAAAGTTTTGAAAGTATTGGTATCCATACATTAGATGGAGAAAACCGCTTAGAAATTTTAGAACAAATTGAACATGGAACCGTTATTTTTACAGCCCATGGTGTGTCTCCACAAGTTTTTTTACGTGCAAAAGAAAAGGGATTAACGATTATTGATGCCACTTGTCCTGATGTTTTATTCACTCATGAATTAATAGAGAAAAAAATTACTGAAGGATTTGATGTGCTTTTTGTGGGTAAGAAAAATCATCCTGAAACACAAGGGGCTTTAGGGATTTCAGCTAAGTCGGTGCATTTAGTTACTTCTACTCAAGATATCCCTAACTTAAACAACAAAAAACTTTTTTTAACCAATCAAACAACACTCAGTCAATGGGATTTGGCTCAGATTATTGAAGCGGTAAGTAAAAAATATCCTCATGTGCAAATTCATCAAGAAATCTGTCAAGCTACACAACAAAGGCAAGAAGCCGTGGCAGAGCAAGCAATTGGTTGTGATTTGGTTTTAGTCGTTGGTGATACTCGCTCTAATAATTCAAATCGTTTGGCTCAAGTGGCAATAGAACAAGCCAATACACTAGCTTATCGAATTGGAGATGTCAGCCAAATCCAACCACAATGGCTTCAACATGTAAAAAAAATAGCCGTTACCGCTGGTGCTTCGACTCCGACTCCCATTGTTCGTGAGGTGTTAACTTATCTTGAAAAATTTAACTACA
>JAITWV010000227.1 GCA_031285105.1 Streptococcaceae bacterium
CGATTTTTTGATGGAAAAGCAGATTACCCAAAATTAAAGAAGAAATACAAATCTAAACCCAGTTTCTTTGTAAATCATGAAAGTTTAAAACGCACAAAAGACGGATTTCGAGGCGAAAAGATTGGTTTTATTAAGACTAGTCAACCGTTACCGAAACTAGCCAAAGGACAAAAATACTACAAGAATCCACGCATTACCCATGATGGACGAAATTGGTATTTGTCGATTGGCTTCGAACAAGCAGTTAAAGAAGTTGAATTAACTGATGTTTCTCTTGGAATTGATGTTGGTGTAAAAGAGTTAGCTGTTGTCTCAAACAATACCTTTTACAAAAACATCAATAAAACCAAACGAGTGAAGCAATTGGAAAAACGATTGAAACGTAAACAGCGTAGTGTTGCAAGAATGTTAACAAACAATACAAAAGGCTATACAAACAATCGCAAACCAATCTATATTCAACCACTCAAGGACTTAAAAAACTTTCAAAATAAAAAACATGAAATCTCTTTACTTTACAAGAAACTGACAGATATAAGACAAAACCATTTACATCAAGCAACAAGCGAAATTGTGAAATCCAAGCCATTTCGCATTGTAATGGAAACGTTGAATATCAAGGGAATGATGAAGAACAAACATTTATCTAAAGCAATTGCCGCTCAAAAGTTATTTGAATTTCAACGTCAGATTACTTATAAAGCTCAAAAGTTTGGCATTGAAGTGACAAAAGCAGATAAATGGTTCCCTTCATCAAAGATTTGTAGTGAGTGTGGGCATAAGAAAGTTGATTTAAAATTAAAAGACAGAACGTACTACTGTTCAGCCTGTCATTTTAAAATCGATCGAGACTTAAATGCCGCATTAAATCTAGCGAATTATTCCATTTAGGAGCGTTCACTTAAAACGAGCACCTAAATATGTACTGAACGATACTCAGGAATTTAAGCCTGTGGAGAGTCATATCAAATCGTAGTAGCTTGATTTTTAGCCAGACGAGACTCAGTGAAACAGGAAGATGAACCCGTGAGGGCATCAAAGTAGATTTTTATAGATTCTGTCAGGTTTTTATAGATATTTCGTATCGGGAAGCAAATAATGTCTAATATTCCATTAAAACCTGAAAATTCCATCATGACCGATGCGCAGTGGCAGGCAATTTATGATAAAGGCGACAATATTTTGGTTTCGGCATCAGCTGGTTCCGGAAAAACGTTCGTTCTAGTTGAGCGTGTCATTCAAAAAGTCTTGAGTGGGGTCGATGTGAACAAATTATTGATTGTGACCTTTACGGAAGCCGCTGCTGCTGAGATGAAAGAGCGTTTAGAAAAGAAAATTATTGAAACAATTAATGAAACCAAAGAAGCAAACGTGGTGAAACATTTACAAAAGCAACTACAATTACTACCACAAGCCAATATCTCAACCATGCATGCTTTTTGTATGACCGTTATTCGCAGGTTTTATTATTTAATTGATATTGACCCAGTATTTCGGATGTTAATTGATCCAACCGAAATTTCTTTAATGAAGGAAAAAGTTTGGAATGAACTGCGAGAAAGTCTGTATGAAATTGATGGCAAGAAAAATGAAGCATTTTATCATTTAACCAATAATTTTTCCAATGATAAAAACGATCAAGGTTTACAAGATTTAGTTTTTTCATTGTACGAATTTTCCAGATCACATCCAAATCCTGAACGATATTTACAAGGATTAGTCGAAAATTATCAATTGAATAACCAAGATATTACCCAAACGCCCTTGTATCAAAAGGTGATTTATCCGCAATTGCAACAAGACGTTTTCGCTTTAAATCAGTTGACGACGCAAATGGAAAATTTATCACACGAACTTTTTTACGAAGAAATGATTCCCGTTATTGCCGGACGAAGGGCACAAATTAAGGACTATCAAAAGCAATTACAAGGTGGCTACCAAGCGATGGTAGAATTTTTAAAAACCCTTGAAGATTTTAAGCATGTCAACAAACGTCCCAAAGAAGGCAAAGAAATTTTAAAGGCTTTTAATGAATGTAATAAAGACATCAGAGAATATTTCAGGAAAATTCAAAAGACTATTTTTCGTTTTGAGCATGAATTGATGGAAGAATTAATGCTCAAATCTCAAGACCTAATTGCTCTTTTAGTCGAAGTCACTCAAGGATTTACCCAAGGATTTGCTAAGGAAAAACGGGAGAAGAATTCAGTCGACTTTTCGGATTTAGAACATTTTGCGATTCAAATTTTGACCCAAAAGCAAGACGATGGCTCATTTTTACCAAGTGCCGCTTCTAATTATTATCGTGAATTATTTGAAGAAGTGTTAATTGATGAATATCAAGATACCAATATGATTCAAGAAACCATTGCCAAATACGTCTCAAAAGAAAACAATCGCTTTATGGTGGGGGATGTTAAGCAATCCATATATATGTTTCGACAAGCTGATCCAAGTTTATTCATTGAAAAATACAATCACTTTAGTAAAAATCAAGGTGGAAGAAGAATTGTCTTACCTGAAAATTTCCGCTCAAGAAGTGATGTATTGGACTTTACTAATTTAGTCTTTCGCCAGTTAATGAATACCACACTGGGTCAAATTGACTATGATGAAGCTGCTCGTTTAGTTGTGGGGAATAAAACCTTTCCACAAACTCAGCAAATGCAAACTCAATTTTTAATTTATGAAAAAAATAATGATGAAGAAGAAACGGATGAAGCACTAGAAGTTGAAATTGAAATCGAAGACAAAGATCATGGTGAAATTACGATGATCGCGATGAAAATTCAACAATTGATGCAAGAAAAAACGCAAATTTATGATAAAAAATTAGAGAAGAATCGTTTGCTGGAGTATTCAGATATTGTGCTATTAACACCAACACGCAAGCAAAATATTACCATTCAAGAAGTTTTTGAAGATTTTGGTATTCCAGTAATGTCCAATGATGCGGATACTTATTTTAAACGCACCGAAATTTTAACGATGCTTGCGGTCCTTCAAATCATTGACAACCCTTATCAAGATATTGCCTTAGCGGCCGTTTTACGCTCACCGATTGTTGGTTTATTAGAAGATGAATTGGCACAAATTCGTTTGAATGACTTAGATGGTTATTATTATGAAGCGATGCAAGCCACGAAAACTCTACCCAAATTAGAAAAATTTAAAAATCTGCTCATCAAATGGCGTAAATTTGCTCGCCAAGTTTCTTTAAATGACTTGATTTGGATGATTTTTGAAGATACAGCTCATGTGGATTATGTGGCTGGGTTAAATAACGGCAAACAACGACAAGCCAATTTATATGCCTTAGCTGATATTGCTAAAAGCTTTGAGCAGATGAGTTTTCGTGGGTTGTTTCAATTTATTCGCTTCATTCAAAGTCGCCAAGAACGTGAGCAAGACTTAGCTGAACCAGTGAGTATTGGCGAAGAAAATTCGGTACGTATCATGACGATTCACGGTTCAAAAGGTTTAGAGTTTCCGTTTGTTTTCTTGATGAACACCTCAAAAGAATTTAACGAACAAGATTTACGAGGGAAATTCATTTTTGACGATAAATTAGGTATTGGTATTCAATATATTGACCAGATGAAACGGTTGAAATATTCAACATTTGTTTATGAAGCGATTAAACAAGAGCGTAAAAATAAATTACTCTCAGAAGAAATGCGCAAGTTGTATGTTGCTTTAACACGTGCCGAGCAAAAACTATTTATTGTTGGTAGTGCTAAAAGTAAAGAGAAGTTGCTTAAAAAATGGCAAGTGGCGTCAGATGCTCATCAAGAAGTTTTGCCATTAGATATCCGTTTAAAGGCCAACAATATGCTTGATTGGATTGGCATGACCTTAGTTCGACACAGAGATTTTGAAATTTTAAATCCTGCGTTTGATATTGTGGTAAATGGTGAAGTTAAAAATCATCCAGGTAATTTCACTTTTGAATTTTTCCAAGAAAGTGATTTAACAAAAATTGAATTAGGAAAATTTGAACCACTCAAAAAATCAGACGAAAACTTAAGCAATGTCAAAGAAGAATTAGCCAAAGCACAAGTGAGACTAGCTTTTGACTACCAAGAAAAGGTAGCCATTCACACAACCAACTATCAATCCGTATCAGAAATTAAACGAATATTTGCTGACCCAGATGAACCAAACTTTTTGTATTCATCCGTTGAAAGTAGTGGCACATTCAAAGCCAATCGAATTTTTGCCGACGAATTAGCCAAACCATCATTTTTAACCACTAAAAAGTCACAAATTACCGCCGCACAAATTGGCACTGTTTCACATTTTCTCTTGCAAGAAATGGATTTTAGTGTGAAGCAAACCAAAGAAAGTTTACAAGCGCTATTGGATGAAGCCATTAAAAAAGGTCAGGTAGACAAAGATTTAGCTAAACAAGTGAAATTACCCAAGCTACTAGAATTTTTAGCCAGCGAATTTGGACAATTTATCATTGAAAACCATGAACATTTAGTCCGTGAAAAACCCTTTTCAATGTTGATGAACCCAAAAGATATTTTTGGTAATTATCCACAAAATACGCAAGATGATTTATTAATCCACGGAATAATTGATGGATACGTAATGATGGAACAAGGGATTGTGCTATTTGACTATAAAACAGACCACGTATCTTCTACCAGTAAACAAGCACTTGAAAAAGTGAAAGAGCGCCATCAAGGACAGATGAATTTGTATAAAAAAGCCTTAGAATTAGCAACGGGTCAAAAAGTAATTCGCTCAGTGATTGTATTGCTTTCAAAAAACGTTGTGATTGAGATGTAAAATGAACAAAGAGCATTGGAGAAATTCAATGTTCTTTTTTGGGAGGAAATAACTGTAATAGAAGGTGAATGAACAACAGTTTAATATCTGGCTTTTCCCCTTCACTTATCGTCTAAACGCAAAATTATGCTATAATAAACAAAATATACGAACGAAATTAGGTGAAATAATGGCAAAGGAAGTAAACTTAACCGGAGAAGATGTAATTTGCATCGTTTCTAATTATATGAATAAAGAAGAAACTGATTTTGTGCGTAAGGCTTTAGATTATGCCACGAATGCTCATGCTCATCAAATCAGAAAAAGTGGGGAGCCTTATATTATCCATCCCATTCAAGTAGCAGGGATTTTGGCAGAACTTCATTTAGACTCAAGAACGATTGCCACTGGTTTTTTACATGATGTCGTTGAAGACACGGATACAACATTAGAAGATTTAGCACAAGAATTTGGGCATGATGTGGCGATGTTAGTGGATGGTGTGACAAAATTAGGGAAAATTGAATACAAATCGCAAGCCGAACAATTAGCTGAAAATCATCGTAAAATGTTACTAGCGATGGCACAAGATTTGCGTGTTATCTTGGTGAAATTAGCTGATAGATTGCATAATATGCGCACATTAAAGCATTTGCGTGAGGATAAACAAAAACGCATTGCAAAAGAAACCTTAGAAATTTATGCACCACTTGCTCATAGACTAGGGATTAGTCGGATTAAATGGGAGTTAGAGGACAATTCTTTACGTTATTTAAATCCACAACAGTATTACCGCATTGTGCATTTGATGAATTCAAAACGGGCGGAACGGGAAAAATTTATTGATGAAGCAGTTGAAGAAATTCGTTTATCAACAGAAGAACTAGATATTTTTGCCGAAATTTATGGTCGTCCAAAACATTTATACTCGATTTATCGTAAAATGAAAGACCAAAAGAAACAATTTGATGAAATTTATGATCTTTTAGCCATTCGGGTGATTGTGGACTCGATTAAAGATTGTTATGCGGTACTTGGAGCTATTCATACCAAATGGACACCCATGCCAGGGCGTTTCAAAGATTATATTGCAATGCCTAAAGCCAACATGTATCAGTCTTTACACACAACAGTTATTGGACCCAAAGGCAATCCGTTAGAAGTGCAAATTCGGACTACTGAAATGCATGAAATTGCTGAATTTGGGGTGGCAGCTCACTGGGCATATAAAGAAGGAGTGACTGAAAAAGTCAAACCAGATGCCGTTTCAAGCACACTTTCTTGGTTCCATGAAATTTTAGATTTACAAAAAGAATCAACCGATGCCACGGATTTTATGGAAAGTGTCAAGGGTAACGCAACAGTTACAAAGAATGTATTAAAAAGTATATTTTCTATACATTCTATATAAATAACTGACAGCCCTGCTCATACAGTGATGTGTGAGTACATGGTGTTAATTGCTTTGAACTCCTAAAGCT
>JAITWV010000245.1 GCA_031285105.1 Streptococcaceae bacterium
AATACCAAAAGGCTACAAAACACTTAGTTCTACTGAAGATATTTTGATATTCAATAAATTATCGAATGCATTGTATGTTTCTGTAGATTATATTGATAATAAATTATTAGGTAAACAAATTTTCATCTTTACGAAATCTAAAGAAATTACCATGAAAATATCTATAAAAAACATCCCTCATTTGTATGGTTTATATTATGGTTATGGTTCTAGAAGATTTTGGTCTGACTTAAAAAAACGTCGTTTAGATTTAAAGAAGTTGTTCATCAAAAAAGATGGAACAACATTTCAAAAAATCAGCGCAATGCAGTCAATTCAACATCTTTTTGAAAATGAAAGCAGATTAATAGGGAGTGGGATTTATGAAAGAATGAGTTTTGATTCTGCTATAAGAACCAATAAACTTATTTTACTAATCGGTCTTGTCTATTCTGAAAACGGAAATTTTGTTCCAAATACTGTGCTAGATATTAAAAGGAAGAAAATTGATACTGGCGAAGACATCATAAAGATATACACCAGAGATATTAAAACGGGTGAAATATCTTTTTTGAAAAACTTCGAGTAATAATGAAACGCATTATTAAATTATTTACGTTGATTTACTTGCAATTGATAACTCGTAGTAACGAGGTTGTCAATTGTCTTTTTTTGTTATGTTATTTGACAGCATAAAACCATGCGTGCATTTAGTCTGTCAATGGATGTTATTTCGTGCATTTACTTTGTCAATGCACCTTGGGTTTCTTAAAAAAAATGAAAGAAAATAATATTTTCAGAAAAAACAGCCAAAATCATTGAAAACAATTTCAAAACTTGTTATGATACGTTGAAAAGAAAAATAAAATGTTTTCATAAATCAAAAATATAAAATAATGGGAGCACTCAAATGGATAAACAAACAATTACAATTTATGATGTTGCACGTGAGGCGGCTGTTTCAATGGCAACTGTTTCTCGTGTGGTCAATGGAAATCAAAATGTAAAACCTGCCACTCGTAAAAAGGTCCTTGAAGTTATTGATCGTCTAGATTACCGTCCGAATGCTGTGGCGCGTGGATTGGCATCTAAAAAAACAACAACAGTCGGCGTTATCATTCCAGATATTTCTAATGCCTTCTTTTCTGCACTAGCACGTGGGATTGA
This sequence comes from Streptococcaceae bacterium, assembly GCA_031285105.1. GTDB lineage: Bacteria > Bacillota > Bacilli > Lactobacillales > Streptococcaceae > JAITWV01. The sequence goes on from JAITWV010000245.1 coordinate 1,147, forward strand.
TGATGTGGCGACAATGTATAAATACAACATTATCCTTGCCAACTCAGATGGTGATACACAAAAAGAGGTCAATGTTTTAAACAATTTATTGGCTAAACAAGTGGACGGTGTCATTTTCATGGGGCATCATATTACTGATGAAATTCGTGGTGAGTTCTCACGTTCAAAAACACCAGTCGTGCTTGCTGGGTCAATTGATGATGATATGCAAGTAGGTTCGGTTAATATCGATTACACACAAGCTGCAAGTGATGTGATTGATTTACTAGCCAGTCATAAAAATGAAAAAATTGCCTTTATTTCTGGGCCACTAATTGATCCGATTAACGGAATGAACCGTATGGATGGTTACAAAAAAGGTTTAGAAAAAAATGGGTTGGAATACAACGAAGGTTTAGTTTTTGAAAGCACGTATCGTTTTGAAGAAGGTTTGAAATTAGCCGAACGCGTCAAAAATTCAGGCGCAACTGCTGCTTTTGTTTCAGATGATGAGTTGGCTGTTGGATTATTAGATGGCTTGTTAGATATGGGTGTGACAATTCCAGAAGAGTTTGAAATTGTCACATCAAATAATTCAGCTATTACCAATATGGTTCGCCCTCGCTTAACTTCTGTTACTCAACCTTTATATGATTTAGGTGCAGTAGCGATGCGTTTATTGACCAAGATGATGAATAAAGAAGAAATTGTTGAAAAAGAGATTATTTTACCTTTTGGCATCGAAGAAAAAGGTTCTACTAAATAATTCTAGGAAAAGTTGTGGTTGAAAAATACCACGACTTTTTTATTTTCGGTATTTGAGTTCTTTCATTACGATGCTTAGCTTCACTCATTGCGATGTTTAAGGTCATTCGTTGCGGTTTTCAAGTGTATTCATTGCGATAAATTACTAAAGTGCACGCATATATTTACCAAACTACACGCGTGCACTTTAGTAAATGCACGCGTGTAGTTTGTAATATGCTAGCTTGTACTTTTTTAGCTGATAATTTGTAGTTCTTTTGTTGTTGTCGTGAATGGTTCACAACCGTCTTTTGTAACATACACACAATCTTCAATACGCACACCAACTTTACCTGGAATATAAATCCCTGGCTCAATTGAAAAACACATACCTTCTTCGATTACTAAGTCATTTCCTTCAACTAGTGATGGGAACTCATGAACGGTTGTCCCAATACCATGTCCTAAGCGGTGGTTGAAGTATTCACCGTAACCAGCTTCAGTAATTACATCACGAGCCACTTTATCAATTTGAGCAGCTGTTACACCTGGGCGAACGAATGCTTGTGCTTGTAATTGTGCTTCTAGACAGATGTCGTAGATTTTTTTATCAAATTCGCGAGGTTCATGGAAAGATACCGTACGTGTTGCATCTGATGCGTATCCTTTCCACATCACACCTAAGTCAAATAAGACAAATTCATTTTTCTTCACTGTATTTTGACCAGGTTCACCGTGTGGGTTAGCTGCATTATCGCCTGCTAAAACTAATGTACCAAAGCTCATTTGGCTTACACCACGTTTTTTCAATTCATATTCTAATTCAGCAATGATTTCTTGTTCAGTTGCACCTTCTTTAACTGCTTTAAATCCAGTTTCAAATGCCACATCAGCCCAAGAACCTGCTTCAATTAACGTTTTAATCTCATCATCAGTTTTGATAACCTGAAGTTTTTGAATTAATGGCGTAATATCTTCATTAATAGTTGCTTGTGGGAAAAATTCTTTCAAGTAACCAAAACGTTCTACAATTAATTGACCTTTTTCAATGGCAATATTTTTAGGAGTACCAACACGTTTGTTAATCAACTCAGCAATTAATTTCCAAGGATTCTCACTATCCAAATATCCAAAGACATCATAAGACCATGAAGTAGCTTTAGCAGCCTCAGCATCTAATGCAGGTGTAAATAAAAATGGATCGCTATTTAATGGAACAAATAAAGCCAAAACACGCTCATGAGGATCTGAGTTAAATCCTGTGAAATAAGCGATGTGTCCTGGATCAGAAACATAAGCTAAGTCAACATTTTTTTCTTGCATCCAGTTTTTTAGATCATTTAATTTTTTAATGTTCATTTGAAATTCTCTCCAATCTATTATGAAAACTTTTACATTTTCTATTTTACTCCTTTTCGTCAAAATTTACTGAAAATTATAAAACTTTTATTTGCTACTCTTTTAAATTTTATGCTGCTTTAGCAAATAGTGTTGTTTTGATTATTATTTGATAGACACTTTCTTTAGTACATCGTAAGTTAAATTGATGTTGGGATGAAAGAAGTTTGTGAATTGTGGACTGCGAATTTTCGGCTGGCTTGGCTCTGCGCTTAGGGTGTCCGCCCTGCTG
>JAITWV010000150.1 GCA_031285105.1 Streptococcaceae bacterium
CACAAACAACTCTAACGTTTTTCTTAAATGTGCAGAATCTCGGACGGGCTCTATCATTGGTAACGTGTCTTTTGTTATGATTTCTTGATTTAAACTTTCTTTTAGACCCAATAAATCAAATTGTTTGCCGCGAAAATAAGGAATATACACTATAAATATGCCTCCGTTTTTCTGCGTGATTGACGAAATTTTTCTTTCATTTCTTCATATTCTTCTTTGGTTGCATTGAGTTCTTATTGCAATTCCATCACTGCTTCTTGTTATAATTCATCGGTCATTTTATCGTAAAAATTATACCCATAATTCATGACGTCATAACCTGATTTTTTGCGCCGTGTTAATTCTCGGAACAATTCTTCGCTAGAATACAATTGTAATCCTTTTTCCACACGTTTGGCTTTTTTGACTTCGCGGAATAATGAATGTAAAAAGGAGTTCATTAATTGTTCTTCATCCACGAGTAATTCTTGACGACTGGCTTTTTTCACAATGGATAAACGCCCTTTTGCTAAGGTTTCTTCGCTTAATTTTTCATCAAAAGGCAGATATAATAGTACGCCGATATGACTTGGAATTTCTTCTTTGATTTGCTCATATAAGTCCTGTGGTAAGGCGTAATAGTTGTAATGACCGACAAAAGACAATTTAGCTGTAGAACGAAAATCACTTTTGGATACTTTGACTTCATAACACCGAAATTCTTTGGTGCCGTCAGGTTTGGTTCTTAATGCTAACGTATCAACAATCCCATGGTCATCTGGCATACTTACTTCTTCAACCACGATTTCGCCATGTTCCTGTTCATAAAAATATAATGCTTCTTCAATATCTAATGTTAATTGTGTTTTACTCATTTTTTCTCACCATTATCTCTTTAATAGATTTATCATAGCATGAATGTTATCCTTTTTACATAACAAGTATTGGAGGGGTAATGATGAAAATTGCAATTGCTGGAAGTGGAGCAATGGGTTCTCGTTTTGGTTTAATGTTACAAAAATCTGGTGAAGATGTGTTATTAATTGACGGTTGGCAAGCGCATATTGAAGCGATTTTAAGTAATGGATTGAAAGCAAACTTTAATGGCGAAGAAGTATCTGTCAACATCCCTATTGTGCATCAAGAGGAAGTTCATTTGGATAAAAAATATGATCTGATTATTTTGTTCACCAAAGCGATGCAACTAGATAAAATGATGACTGATATCAAAGGAATTATTGATGAAAATACACAAGTTCTTTGTTTATTAAACGGTATCGGGCATGAGGATACAATTGAAAAATACGTCCCTTTAGAAAATATTTATCTAGGAAATACTATGTGGACTGCTGGCTTGGAGGGTCCTGGAGTAGCAAAATTATTTGGAAATGGTTCGATTGAATTGCAAAATCTTGGCGTTGGGCAGGAAGAAAATGCGAAAAAAATTGCGGAAGTTTTATCCAATGCCGGTTTAAATGCAAGTTTTTCAGAAAATATTCGTTTGTCCATTTACAACAAAGCTTGTGTGAATGGAACGATGAATGGACTTTGTACGCTTTTAGATGTGAATATGGCAACACTTGGCAATACGCGTACTGCTTTATATATGTGTCGATCAATCGTGAATGAATTTGCAGCTGTCGCGAAGTTTGAAGGTGTTGCGTTAGACATTCCAGCGATTATGGAAAAAATTAAATCATGTTTTGATCCATTGACGATTGGTTTGCATTTTCCTTCAATGCATCAGGATTTGATGAGAAACAATCGTTTGACGGAAATTGATTTTATTAATGGCGCGATTTCGAGAAAAGGACGCAAATATGGGATTGTTACTCCTTATTGTGACTTTTTGACGGAATTAGTTCATGCGAAAGAAGATATCTTAAAAGCTGAATAATAAATTAGCGCACGTAGCAAAGATAACGTGCGCTGTTTTTGTTATTTATTTAATACAACCTGCCCATAGTAAGCATTTTCTCCGTGCTTACGAAAATAATGCTTATCCAACAAATAATCTGGAATTAGCTGACTTTGATTATTAATCATCTCCGTCATCATCGCCATTTTTGCGACTTCATTCAAAACAATGGAATTTTCAACTGCTTTTTTCGGTGATTCACCCCAAGTAAATGGTCCATGTCCTAAAACAACCACTCCTGGAATAGCATTTGGATTAATGTTTCGCTTTTTAAAAGTTTCCACAATTATTTGTCCGGTTTTTTCTTCATACGCAAAATTTACCTCATCACAATCCAACTGTCTGGTAACTGGTATACTGCCATAAAAAGTATCTGCATGTGTCGTTCCGTAAGTAGGAATATCACGATTTGCTTGTGCCCAAGCGACCGCATAATCTGAATGAGTGTGAACAACGGATTGAATGTTTGTAAACTCTTGATAAAGTTTCACATGCGTTGCCAAATCACTAGAAGGATTTAGTGATTTTTCTTCCAGTAAATTGCCTTTTAAGTCTGTTAAAACCATATCTTCAGGTTGCATCACATCATAATCCACTCCACTTGGTTTAATCACAATTACTTGTTCTTCACGGTTAATCTCGCTGACATTTCCCCAAGTTAAGACAACCAGACCATTGCTTTTCAAAGCGATATTTGCATCATAAACTCTTTGTTTCATTGCACGGATGATTGATTTACGATTCATTTAAAAACCTACCTTTCTTAACTTTGGTAAAATAAATTCTTTTGCTTGCTCAATTTCTTGTTGTGGATTTTCACTCGTTTCACTCCACATTTCAACTACAAATGGACCATTGTAATTTAATGCTTTCAACTTTTTCAACAATCCATCAAAATCTACACAGCCTTCGCCAAATGGAACTTCTTTAAATTTTCCTGGAAAATCATCCGTAACCGCAAGCGTGTCTTTTAAATGAACATTCGTAATGTGCTGAATGCCTATTTCTAACTCTGCAGATGGATTATTTTCTTGCCAAGCGCTCAAATTGCCAACATCTGGGTAAACTTGTAAATAAGGTGATGAAATGTCTTTTTTGATCTCCATAAATTTTTCAATCGAACTCATAAATGGATCATCCATAATCTCAATCGACAACATCACGGCTTTTTCTTGCGCCATTGCGACACATTTTTTCAGGTTTTCAATAAACAATTGACGAGTTAACTCAGATTTTTCTTCATAATAAACATCATATCCTGCCAATTGAATGACTCTTACACCTAAAATGCTTGCCAAATTCACCGCTTTTTGCATAATTTCCAGTGCTTCATTTCTTAAGTTTTCATCTTGTGAGCCTAATGGAAATCGTCGATGAGCGGATAAACAAATGGATAAAATCGGCAATTCAATGGTGTGCATATTCACTAACAAATCCAATTGTTCTTCTTTTGTCCAATCAAGTCTAGCTAAACGATCATCTGTTTCATCAATGCTCATTTCGATAAAGTCAAAGCCTAAATTTTTGGCAAACTGCAATCTTTCTTGCCAAGAAATGTTCTTTGGCGTTGCTTTTTCGTAAATCCCTAAAGAAGCCATATTATTCTCCCCAAATGCGAATAATTTCGTTTTTAAATTCGGTTGCTGCTTGAACTGGATTGTCTGCACCAGTAATCCCTCTACCTGTGATAAAAGTATAAACATCAATTCCTTCAAATAATTTTAATGTTTCTACTTCAAGTCCACCTGTTACGGAAACTTTAAAACCCATTTTGATTAACTCTTTCACAGCTGTTAAATCTTTTTCTCCCCAAGTTTCACCGGCTAAGAGTGCATCTCTACTTTGATGATAAATCGCTTGTGTAATTCCAGCTTCTAGCCATTTTTGTGCTAATTCATAAGTCCAATCCCCGTATAACTCCACTTGAATTTGCTCCACTTCTTTGGCTGCTGCTTTCATGGTTGCAATCGTGGCTGAACAAATACAAGTCATCCAATTTGCACCAGCTTTTCTCACATTTCCTGCTACTGTCCCGCCTGCATCTGCACATTTGGTATCTGCTACAATGATTTTTTCTGGAAATAAAGCGCGTAAACATTTCACAGACTCATCCCCAACTTGAAGTATTAATACCGTACCTGCTTCCACAATATCTACAATCTCACCAACGGCACTGACTGCTGCTAGTGCCGTTGGTAAATCTGAGTTATCTAATGCAATTTGTAAATTTGGTCTTCCCAAAACTTCTTCCCCCTATCCAAATCTTGTTTGTAAATCGGTTTCGCTCATCACACGGTCTGCGATTTCTTTGGCATTCATGACATTACGCACCCCCACAACTGTTGTTCCTTTTTTCTTAGCCAGCTCAAACATTTGCATAAAATTTAATGGCACAAAGACCACATCATATTGCCCAGCTGCTGATTTCCCTTCTGAAATGGAACAATGGTGAATGCGATTAATTGGAATATTTAAGGATTTTAAAGCTTTTTCCACACTGCGTTTCATCATTAAACTCGTTCCAGCTCCGTTTGCACAAGATACTAATACATTCATTTTTTACTCCTCCATAATAGTTACATTGGAAGAGAAGAAAAAATTCTCTCTTCCACTTATTTTTAAACGATTTCAGTTGAATGAGTCCATTCTTGATCATAGGTCCCATTTTCTTTTGCTTTATTTTCTGCATACCCATCATAATCTTCAACAATTTTGAAGTAATTTTTTGGGTCTTTGCGATATTCAATTTGTGGAATCAATACTAAGATTAAGACAATTAATCCTAAACCAGCAAATCCTAAGAACTTCATTAAAACAGTAAATCCTGGCCAAATAGTTGCCCAATCGAACATGCCGATATAGCCACCATATTGTGACAATCCTACCCAAGAAGCGATCAATGCTGAACCAAATACTTG
>JAITWV010000279.1 GCA_031285105.1 Streptococcaceae bacterium
ACTCGGTTCATTACTCGGTTCATTACTCGGTTCATTACTCGGTTCATTACTCGGTTCATTACTCGGTTCATTACTCGGTTCATTACTCTTTATAATCGAATTATCATAAAACGATTTAAGTGGAGAACATGGTGGATAAATATCATACCGAGGGGCTGTGATATTTCTAGTTCCTTTTTCATAGGTAATTAAACCTAATTTTCTCAGTTCGTCCTTAACTCGACTTAAATTGTTAACCTTCACGCCGGATTTCGTTGCTAATTTATTGTTAGGTATTGATAATAATTGAGTGGTTCTACCTAGCGCATTCCAATATTGAATCAGCGAAAAGTATACAGATTTCTGATTAGCTGTTAATTCATTGGTGAGTTCCCAAGTATCAAGTTGAATAATTAAATCTATGATAGTTAAATTTTTAGGTGTCATCAGATGCCCTCCTAGAACGGAAGGTCATCATCAGAAACATCTATCGGCATTTCACTTGCATGACTTGGAAATGAGTTACTTGGGACCATCTCTTTCCATTTATGGTTAATCTGCGGGAATGCTGTTTTGTTAAAATAGTGAACACGCAAATTCGTTTCGCCATTGTACGTTTCCTTGCGAAGTTTCATCTTTGCTGCTTTACCATGAAACTCTCTTAACATGTCCTCGAATGTATTAAACTCTTTTTGATCACTAATGCCAAAGCTAGAGCCAAGGCCCATTAACACTCCTTGATGATAACGTCCGTCTTTCATGCGAAACATGGAATGCCAATGGTGTAAATTTTGACCTGACTGGTTCACGTCGTTACGAACGACTAAATCAAGTTGGATATATTTCTTCCCATTGTTTGTTTCCTTCTCTTCTGCAGACTGACAAACAACTTCGTAAAATCCTTCTTGTAATTCTTGAAATTCTTTTACTTCTGAGTAGTCAAATTTAAATGCCATATTTATTTATCTCCATTCTTGTTTGTTATTTTATATTCGAAATTGAACAGTTCTTCAATTGGTACTATGGTTCGTTTATCGAGCCTGTTTTTGGCGTACATGCCATCTGTTCCTTCGAGAATGACTCCACGACCGCCTGTTTGTGGGTTGACTTTAATTCTTCCAACAACATCAGTTAATCCAACTAATTGATCTAATACTTGCGGTCTGATATAAGGTACATACTGCGTGATTAGTTGACCTGTTTCCAAATTTAAATCATGAGTGTTTTCCCAAGCGGTCATAAACACGTTGATGGGCAATGAGTAAATCTTGGTTAAAATTCTTAGAAAATAATTCGTCCATCGTCCATAATCTTGAATTTCATTTGCGATACCATTCTTTGACTTCTTACCTTGTTCAATGAACCAGTCAGACTGAAAACTTGTTATGTTATCAATCACTAAGTTGTTATAATTTGTCAAGACTGATTGGACTTCTTTTAAAAAATCATTGATTGATTGAGATGGATTTGAACGGTCAAATTTCACGATATCAATGTCCTTATTCCCAGCTAAAACTTTTGATGAGTCATCCATATCAAACACTAAAGTTTTACCTGGTAGAAAATTAATCGCGGACGTTTTCCCTTGTCCAGGTTTTCCATAAAGGAGAATGCGCCAATTTTCATGACGGCTTATATCCCCAGCATTTTGAATGTTTAATGCCATTATCTGATACGCAAACTTTCTGATTGTTTGATTGCAGCACCAGCAACTTCAATGCCTTTTTTCAAATCAGCAAGTAGTCCTTTCTTATCGATTTTTGTAACTACCTCTGTTTTGATGTATTGCTGATCGATTAATTCTTCATTGGTGATATCTACGCTTGGTGGGTTCTTTTGAATGGCAAACGTAAATAAAGTAGTCACAATCTTTCTCTCACCAATTGAAACTAGACTGTCTTGCAGATATTGTTTCAGTGATTTAACCTTGTTCGTATTTGCCTGTTTTTTAGCCTGTAGACGCTTGATTTCAGCATCAATGGCTAAGTTATCGTTCTCAATGATCTTCGTAACGTGAGCAATGTTTACAGCCTTTTCTTCGATGCTTTCTTGGATAGACATCATTGTGTCCACCCAAACTTCATCATCGATGTCCAGTTCATAAACTTCACGCCAGTTGCCTGTTAATTTGTATAAACTGCTCATTTTGTTCTCCTTGTGTGGTATAATTAAGAAAATGATTTAGATGTGGGTCTCACTTCTAAATGCACATATCTAACTAGTTTTAACGCTTTGGTCGGTTGTTGGAAACTAGTTTTTTTGTTTTTTTAAACTTGCATTCTCATGACTTAAACACACATTTTTCGTATTAACTAGCTGATATTTACGATTTAAGTCATTGTATTGCTCATTTAAAACCACATTTTCGTGTTTAAGCTCTAAAATCTCATATTCCATTTCGATTAACTCATTCATCGTATTTTCAGCCTTTTGTTTTTCTTTTGCCCACAGATAGTGTAGTAGCAAAATCAAAAATGCTGTAAAGCCTGACGCGCCTATTACGAGTAAATCCATTATTATAGTTGTCATTCATACCTCCTAAATATCGACTGTCCAAGGGCGATATTATTTATAGTTTTTAGCCCACTCACGTACTTGATCGCGTGGGTATTTGACTGTGTTTCCATATTTAACGGTAGGCAATCCATGACCATGCTTGAACTCACGAATAAATACTTCTTTTTTTATTCCAGTAAATTCAAACATTTGTTCTTGGGTTAGGAATAAAGGGAAACTCTCATCACGTAGATTTGCGATTTCATCCCTTGCTGGTTCAATGACATCTCTACGAATTTCTTCCTTCAGTTCTTCCAAAAATCTTGCATATGGGTCCAACTTCATCACCTCCTTTGTTCTTTCATAATTTCATTTAAAATGTTAAAAGTTTCAATCATGTAAAGACCATAGTTTTTAAAATCTCCTTCATCTTCAGTAGCGCTCAATTCTTTCATATCGCCTTCAACATATCGTAGAATATACGCTTCATCTACCTCAATCCGATTTAGAATCTTTGTGAATCTAGCTTTTCGTTCTTCGTATGTTTCCATGATGATTCCTTCTTTCTTTACGCTTGTGTTGAGGGTGTAATGTTTACTACCCATTCTTATCCTTGCTATAATCATTACAGGCATTGCAGTGCCTAATGTTTTTTTGGAAAGGAATAAAATTATGAACCAAAAAAAATTCTTTAAAGACAAGTATTCAATGATTTTTACAACGTTGATTCTATCTTTTGGTTTTGCTTACTTCTTATTTTCTTTGCCAGATGCAGTTTTCAGAGCGTTAAAGGCGATTAAGTTAGAAAAAGAATTAGCACAAACTTTATCTGGGATAGATTGGAGTCTTATTTCAGCCAATTCTATTGAGCTATTAAAAGTTGCAATAATTTTAATAATCACTTTAATATTTTTGATGATTATTTTATTAGATCGCAATCACATAAAAATTGAACAATTTATGATTGGCTTATTAACCATCATCGCCATCTTTGCAGCATTAATATTTCCTATATCTTTTTTGTTATCTGTTGACCCAGACACATTCAGCTTTTTTATAACCGTAATCGCTTCAATAGCAATAATGTTTTTTCCATTCAGATATTTATGGAAAATAGCTCTTAAATCTATCCATAATTTTTTGGATAGCTCCATCGATGAAATCATTGAGCCAGACATCAAACCCGATATTTATAAGAATAAGATGAAGTACAAGCCCCATAAACGAAAGAATAAGAAATACATGTAGACTATCCATTTAATCACTCCTCATATTCAGTTTCATTAAGCCCTTTAATATCCACCAAAAGTTCGAGCTTCAACTTGCTGATATCTCCCACAGATGATTCAAGTTTGATTGCTTGAACTCCTTTTATTGATTGTCCATCTAATAAAACTTCTCCATTTTTGAAACTAAGTTCATGAATTGGCATATTATCCTCCTTTACGCTTGTGTTGCGGGTGTAATTCTGTGATTTCCCTTTACATGCTATAATTATTTATAGCGACTTTGCCGAGTCGTTAAGTAATTATGAAAGGAGTAATTTTATGCCTAAAAACACTAAGCAAACCTCACGTAAAGTTGCTACAAATTGTGTTGCGTTTGCAATGTTTCATTTCGTGATATTTCTAGGTTGAAAAATATCGCATAATTCTTTATTAAAGAAATTTGCGATATTAAACATTTCAGTCAACGTGAACTCACGACTGCCTTTTTCCTTTTGAAGATAAGCATTGGTGCTAATATTAATAGCTTTAGCAACTTCACTTTGAGTATATCCCATTTCTTTTCTAAGAGCATATAGTTTCGCCTGCATTCATTCACCTCCTATCACGTTACGTGTTAATTATATCACGTTTTGTTATAAATACAATGCCAAAGTTAATAAATAACACGAATAGTTATGTTATTTTGTGATATTGTAATTAATAACAAGTTACGTTTCGCAACATTTCGTTGATTTTATAAACATTTCGTGATATTTATATACAAATAGTTTATAATTTACTTAAGAAAAAAACTGAGGTGAAAAAGTGAACGATAAAGAATTGAAAACATTTGTTGGATTAAAAATAAAAAAATATAGAAAATTAAAAGGTTGGACTCAACAGCAACTTGCTGAAAAATTAAATGTGAGTACTTCAGCGATAACTAACTACGAAAATGCCACAAGATCTCCTATGCAAGATAATTTATTTAAGTTAGCTGATATATTTGGGGTTTCCGTCGATGCATTCTTCCCAGAATCCGAAACAACTCCCCAAACCGAACACCCAGAAAAACACGCACCAATTGACTTACAAGAAATCGTTAAAAATGCAAACTGGGACGAATGGCTTTCTTCAGGCGGAAAACCACTATCTGAAAAAGATAAACTAATGTTAGCTGCAATGTTTGGAGAAAAATTGGATGATTAAAAAAATAAAAGAGGCGGACGTTTTATCGCTCGTATTTGACTAGTCGCAGAGAAACGGAAGGGGAGTAGTAAAATGAAAAAAGCTTATAAGCTACTTGATGAAGCGAATGAAATATTCAAAGAAGTTTATGACTCAAAAAATAGAAAATTCAAGTATTTGCCTGAGTGGAATTTAAATAAGGCGAAATATTTAAAAAGTGAAATTGAACTCTCCACTCGAAAATCTCACAAGGTTTATAAACGAGGAGCTTTAATATTCGTTGACTTTGGAGTAAATGTTGGAAATGAGTTAAGCGGGAATCACTGGGCTTTAGTCATTTCTAAAAAAGATAGTTTTAAAAATGGTTCATTAACTGTTATTCCAATCACATCTAAAGAAAATAGATTTACTGTCCAATTGGATAAAACAATTGGTGAACCTTCGCAGGCAATGATTGATAATTATTTAAGGCAAAAAATATTACATTTTGTTGGTTTAGGATTCATTGTTTCTGAAGTCATGGAAAATCTATTAGGGCCAAATTCAAATGAAGCAAATCTGAAAAGAAAGAAATTTCTTGAACAAGCAATTAAAGATTACACCATCACAGACCAAGAATTAAAAGTTACAAGACAAAGCATAAAATTTTCAACGCCTGAAGAAGTGTTGCAGCAGCTAAGTAATCAAAGCGACGATATTGCACAATTGTATGCTGTACGTGATTCGTATGAAAAATATAAGAAAATTTCTTATGCAAAGTGTATGGATATTACAACCATCAGCAAAAATCGGATTATACCTGTAAATAAATTTGACCCAGTAGGAAAAGTTAAGGCTAGTACAGATACAATGATGAAAATTGACAAAAAAATAAAAGAAAATTTCACTTATTAAGTGCCTCATTTGACGAAAATGGTTTATTTTGGTATAGTTACTTTACTGAAGGGACGAATGCGCCCTACCAATTTAGACTGAGGAGACGTATG
>JAITWV010000284.1 GCA_031285105.1 Streptococcaceae bacterium
CATTTCAACTTTGTGCTTTTCAATTAAGTGAATGAACTCTTTTTTCGCTTGGGCAATTTGAGAAATAGAGGCTGGTTTTACTGGATAAATTACTTGAATGGCCAAAACTTTTCCAGTTGGACTAATAACAGCTAATTTTGCTCCTGATTTATACGCTGGGTCAAATCCTAAGACCACTTTTCCTTTTAGGGGCGCTTGTAAAAGAAGGTTTTTAAGATTTTCGCCAAAAACTTGAATGGCACTTTCATCTGCTTTATCCGTTAACTCCGCGCGAATTTGACGGTCAATGGCTGGTTTAATGAAACGTTTATAAGCGTCTTTGTAGGCTTCTTCGATATAATTATTTGGTTTAGTGATGAACTCTTTTTTATATCGTTGCCAAATTTTTTCTTGATCCACTTCGATTGAAACACTTAAAATACCTTCTTTTTCACCACGATTAAGCGCTAAAACACGATGATTGGGGATTTTATCAATTTTTTCTAAGAAGTCATAATACATTTCAAAGACATTTTTTTCATCTAATGATTTGTCTTTTACTTTGCTCTTCAAAAAGGCGGTATTGCGAGTAAATTCAAATGTCCATGTTCGAATTTTGGCATTTTCACTAATTTCTTCAGCGATAATTTCATGTGCACCCTTTAAAACATCTTCTAGCGTCGGTACTTCTTTTTTGATAAAAGTCATGGCGAACACTTCAATCCCACTTTTGTTTGCCCAAATTGCTTTCGCTAAAGATTCTAATCCATGTTCTCTAGCAATCATTGCTTTGGTGCGACGCTTTTGTTTAAAGGGCAAATATAAATCTTCCACCATTTGCAATTTCTCAGCTAAAAGAATTGCTTGATGCAGTTTTTCAGTTAATTTTCCTTGTTCATCAATTGTTTTAATCACCGCAGCTTTTCTTTTTTCCAAGATTTCCAATGTGTTATATTCTTGCGAAATTTCATGAATCGCAATTTCATCTAAGTTGCCCGTAACTTCTTTACGATAACGCGCAATAAATGGTACTGTATCTCCATTTAAAAGCATTTGTAAAGTTGTTTGAATTTGTTTTGGATTATAGGTTGTTAATTTTTTTTGTAAAAGGTTAAGACTTGTTTCATTCATCTGATTTTTTCCTCCATATAGATAAATTTTAGCACACTAATATGAAAATTTGTGCTACACTTACGACATAATAACGCAAGGAGTGGATAGTATGGGACTTAAATATGATAAAGTTGATGATTTAGATAAATTATTTGAAAAGTTTGCCTCAGATCCAACGAAAATTGATAAAGGTGATTTAAAAGCTACTTTACCTGAAGAAGATGAAAATGCAAGAAAAGAAGCTTTAGGGACAGAAGGTTCGAAAAAATTAGAACATAAAGTAATAAAATAGTTGTAATTTCGTTTATCGTAAAAAGAGGTTGGGACACATCACCATGTTTGGCGGTGTGTCCCAACCTTTTTTGTTTATTATTATCTAGACACATTTTCTCTAGTATTCAAACGTTTTTGCAACAATTTATCATAATCTCGAGCAGAGGGAATAAGTAAATTAATTAGCCCACACAGTAAAGTTCCCATTCCTGCAATAATAAAAATCTTTTCAATCCCTATCGCATCTGCTAAAGGTCCTGCAAAAATTAAACCAATTGGTCCAGTAAGACTCATCAATGAATTTAAAACCCCCATGACTCTTCCTAAAACAGCTGGTTCATAACTTTGTTGAATCATCGCCATTTGCAAGGTGCTAAAAAATGGAGTCGCTAATCCACCAATTGCATTTAAGACAACAAACCAAACAAACCCTCGCTGATTTCCAGGTAGAAAACCAGAAGAGGCAATTGCCACACCAATCACTAGATAGGAAAGTAAAACTGGTTTCATGCGGTCTTTCCATTTTCCAAATATGCCAATAAATGCTCCACTAATCAGCATGCCTGAAGCATAAATTACTTCAATCAACCCTGCTTGAGTGATGCTTCCTTGAAAATACTCTAATGTCATCAATGGATAAAGACTTCCAGCAGGCATAATGAAAAGGGTAAACATTGCTCCAATGATTGTGATGTACCATAAACCTTTATTTTCCACAAGCAAGCTTAAGCCAAACTTTGTGTCTGCTAAAATGTGTAATTGTTCCTTTGAGGTTCTAGAAATTCTAGGAATGGTGACAAAAATTAGTAGCCCAATACCGAACATCGCTCCTAAAACATCGATTAAAATTAAAAAATTCATCGGAATAACTGTAAACAAGAAAGCTCCTAAGGCAGGTGCAATAATAAAGTTGGAAGATTGCACCATTCCTAGTTGGCCATTTACTCGTGTAATTTCTTCTTGTGGAACCATCGTTGGCAAAATAGAATTAATAAGTGGCATTTGAAATGTTTGTGCTACTGAACGCATAAATAATGAAACAAAAACCAACCATAAAGGAAAATCAGCGGAAATTGTTCCTACTATGGATAAAATAAGTGCAAAAAGTGCCACGATTGCATCTGTATAAATTAAAGTAATTTTCTTGTTCCAACGATCGATTAAAGGACCTGCAAAAGGACTTAAAACAATCATTGGTACCATTCCTAAAATTGTGGCAAAACTTAAAATCGTAGCCGAACCTGTTTGCGCAGTTAAATACCAAATAATTGCATATTGAACCACCATACTTGTAATTCCTGATAAAAATTGACCTAATAAGAATATATTGATATTTCGTCGCCAATGACTAATGCCTGCAAATGACATAAAAAATCCCCCTATTTTGTTAATTATGCTTATTATAATGAAAATTTTTAATAAATGCTGACTTAAAGGTTGAAAAAATAATGGTTTATTTATCGGATAGTGTTGATTTGTTAGAATATTCTCTTTAGTACAGCGTAAGTGATTTGGAGTTTGTGAAATACTAGGACGCTAGGGCGTTCTTTATTTACGAGTTTTCGTATATGGGCTACGGACTGGCTCGACGGTATGGCTGCTGTGGCGGGACGGAAGCAGCTTTTTTGGAAAGAAAAGCACTTTCCAAAAAATCTCATTCCTTAATCGGCTAGGGGTTTTCTAAGCGGTAAACCGCTAAGAAAACCCCACGCTACGCCGATTCCCCTGATGCCACTGCTGCCATACCGTCGAGCCAGTCCTCCGCCCATATACGAAAACTCTCGCTGATTTATATTATTTAAATGCTTACAGACCTTTAAAAGCAAAAACCTTAAACCATTTAAAATACTTATGAACCAGTTAAGAATTTTCGGCTGGCTTGGATCGGAGCGTGGGTGGTTTACCTTGCCGTAGCCCCCAAGGACGACAATGCGCACTAGTCAGAGTTGACGCTTCAGCGTTTACTCTGACTTGTAGGCTTGCGAGATGGAATAACTTTTCAAGCGCCCTTCTTGAAAAGTTATGGAATCGGTCCGGC
>JAITWV010000352.1 GCA_031285105.1 Streptococcaceae bacterium
CTAGATACGCAGGGTAGTCAGTTGTAAATTTGTATTTATATAGATTTTTCTATATTTTGATAAATTTATCGTAACTGTTTAGTTACCCAATGCAACGACTTTTTTACTACATAATTTGGTGAGATAATCTAATTTTTCCTGAAATGACAAATTCTCTATGTTTGCTGCTGTTTTATTGAGTGAATGTTTTTTCATAATATTCCTTTCAAATTTATTTATATCAGAGTTCTCCAATGCTTATCTACGAGATTTATGGTATCATTTATACAAATAGATATACAATCGTATATACGAGGAGGAAGATAAAATGGCTACCCTAGAACGCAATACTCAATATAATTTCCGAACAAATGCTGATTTACTTGCAAGAGCTAAAGATGTTTTTTCAAATGAAAATCTTGATATGACTGCTGGTTTAAATCTATATCTTGAATTTGTTGCAACAAAAGGAAAACTTCCATTTTTATCAGATGAAAGAGCCGAAAGAGAAATTTTAATTGCTGGACTTCAAAAAAGAGTTTCTCAAAATTTATCTGACTTAGAAAATGGAGAGGGGATTTCATTAGACAATGCAAGAAAACAATTACTCGGTTAAGAATTACCATGTAAAAATTGCACCAAAAATATTTGAACAATTGAAAGATATTCAGGCTTATATTTCTAATGTTTTATTGTCCACAGAAGCTGCTGATAATAGAATAACTGAACTATTTGATGAAATGGAGAATTTAAAAACATTTCCCCATCGCGGTTTTAATGCAGATGAAAAAATTGGAACAGTAATTAACCAACACAAAAAGACATATGGTCTATCAATTGTAAAAGGAAAATATATTGTTTTATATCAAGTCGTTGAAGAAATAAATCAAGTGCTTATCGTTGATTTAGTACCGACTGCAAGTGACTATTCAAAATTATTTTTATAAGATGAGGAGCTATCTTAGTTCCTTTTTTTGAGGACCATTTTTTTAAATTTAGTTTAGAGGATTCACTTATTTATAACGATTCCTCACGCTCATTTTCTCTTTTATTAATCAGTTGTAGGTAAGCCAAATGATTTCTCACCTTGTCATTAAAGTCCTTACTTAATGCTCGTTTTAAACTATACAGATTCATTTTTGTGGGCTTTTTATCACCTAAATATTCACCTTCAAATTTGACTTTCTGACCGAAAGATTTCTTATTTATTCGATTTTCTAGCTCAAATTCCTTCATATCTTGTAGAAGTGTATTGCCAAGTCGAGCGTAAAGTTCATCCATCTTATTTTCTTTCGTGTCCTTAAACCGCTGAAAGTTTACATCTCCAGTTCCATACATCTCTTTTCGATAATCATTTTCTTTATCCAACAATCGTTCAAATTCTTTCATTTCTGCAGAATGGTATTTTTGAATATACTGATTGGTAAATTCATCAATTTGTGGGCGAACATCATTTAAAACATTCATATTATATTTCCATTGACGAAGGTCTTTGGGTAATTGTGCATGAATTAAATGATATTTTTCCAATAATTCTGAATCAGGTAAGGATCGAATAAATGCTTCTTTACTTCCAATTTTATTCCTTAGTAAATCGTGAACTTTTGCCAACTCTTTATCACGATTTACTAAATGATTGGCAACAATGGACTTAAATTCATCTAGATATCCGACGCTTCTTAATCCACGCCTGGCAAGATACTTTTCACCAGTTTCTTTATCCGTAAATTCTTGATAAGATCTTGTCGGTTCGGGTTCAACTATTGCCACATGCACATGAATATTATCGGTATTGTAATGAATTGCAGCACTCCAAATAGCAGAATGCGCCATCTTTTCTTTTTCCAAAATCCTGCTCATGCCAAGCCTTACTGAGTCCATTAATTTCCCAGATGCTAAATGACCCGTTTTAGAATCATACATCCCATATTTTTCTAACCATTTATTATCAAAACTAATGACATCTTGCCACATCACACTATCATTTTTTTGTGCTTGTTTAAATTGTTCTTTGAGTAGAAACTTTTCCTTTTTTTGTAAGCCATAGTGTTTAGCTGTGAAAATCCCTGATGTTTTTTCCGGATTATTCATGTAGTGATTATAGCCATCAAACTCAACAGTATTAAATTTTTCCATGTGCTTATTTCGAACAGCATTCTCTCGACTAATATAATCAATATATCCTTGAAATGCTTTATTTTTTGCCGAAACAAATTTACTAGAAAAGACGACTCCAGGACTACTCATTTATTTTATTTCTCCTTTTATTCTTCTTTGACATTGCTTGAACACGCAAATGAGTTAATCTATCAGAAACAACTGTTTGACCAGCAAGAAGAGCCACTGATTTTTCTTTATCAGTGGTTGTTGGTGGGATATTTTGAGCAATTAATAAACTGTTCATTGCTTCAAGTAAAATTTGAATATTCCGATCAATTCCATAAGAACGTGCACGCCAAATGACATCATACTCATCCTTCAAATCTTGTTTTATTTTCTCTATTAAATAATTTTTGTTACTTAATTTTTCTTTCATTTCTTGATGTTCCAATAAAATTTTGTTCATACATGACATGTAAGTTTTACAATTTTCATCTTGTTTGTAACTTTCAAGATACTGATAAAGTAAATCTTCTTTTTTTACATTAAAACGATATTCTTTCATAACGAAATCCTCAATTTAAATCTTTTTGCATGCTTAATAAAGTGTTGACCATCGAGCTAGTTCTAAGTTCAAGTGGGTAGATAGCATGAATCTCTTTTTCAATAATGATTGAGTTTAAAATATCCAAAATTAAATCTAAACGTTGGAGTATTTCTCGGTTCCTTTTATCAACCTTTACTAGCTCGTGATTTTCTTTAATGAGCGCTTCAAAAACTTCTCTAGGATTAATTGATGGATCATTATCTCTTCTATTTTCAATTTCCTTAAGTATTAAACTTTCATCAGAAACTCGAAAACTAATTTGTAAGTTTGCCATGTTTCAACTCCTTTACTTCTTCAATTAATAGCTGAGTGATTACAGTGTTTTCCTCGATGACTTTTAAACAAGATTGAACCAATTCCTCATACAAAAATCGTTGCTCCATCATCCCTTTAGTTTCAGCCGTTCGAGTTAAAAGCTGCCTGATAAATGCTTCTCTACTCAATTTTGCTTCTCGTGCTAGACGAGCTAATTTAACAATAACCTCATCTTCTAAACCACGTACCGTAATGTAAGATTTTTTCATTTCCACCTCCCAATTTTCTTGAATTAAAAACACACAAATTTTTCAAATAATCTCTAATTAACAAAAATAAAGAATAAATGAAGTGATAACAGTTCTAAGAGCATAAGGGAAAACTGCATACAAATGTTGTATGAAGCCGCAGTGCGACTTGTTTTTTAATGAATACAGATTGTAGGTGTTATTCCACAAATATTGCTATTTTTGTGGAAATTTTTGTTAGCAATTTAAACCTTTATGCTAAAGTATTTGTAAAGCACTGCTATTTTTTTTGTGAGCAAACCGAAATTAGCTGTTAGCAGTTTTCTTTATTGATAGCATTTGCTAACCGTGTAAACATCATATTTTTAATGCCTACAAATTCTATTCATTTATAAAATAACAGCCTATCGAAATACATACCCGACAGACTGTTGTTTATTTTTTCGCATTTTTTATTCATCTTTGGTCAAAATAAAAAGCAAACCATTTTAAGATTTGCTTGATATGACCTAATAAATGCTGACTGTAATTCATTCAAAAACGTCATCATGTCTGCTTGTTGATAATAACAAAAAGTTTTAATCGTTGTTCATGGCTCTATACAGCAACAGCCAATTTCCTTCTTGAGATATATGGCATTGAATAAATTAAAACATAGAATTATGATTAGCTACTTCATCAAAACTTAAAATCAATTGATTCTCAAATACAGTGTACATTATGGGTAAATCAGGCTTCCAGTGAAACTCTCTAGTTTTTGTTTTATACCCCTTCAAAGAATGGTCATAGTATTTTTCTTCTAGAGACTCGCCATTAGCAAGTTGTAAAATCAATGATTCCAACTCTTCAAAATCAGTTCGTTTATATTGGCCACTTTTGGCAATCTTACGCAATTGTTTCTTAAATTTTGAGGTTCGTATGATTTCATATTTAGTTTCTTTGATATTTTTCGTCATTCAGGAAGGTCAATCCCTTCTAAAATATCATTCATAAAATCAGTTGTATTTGAAAATCGCTTGGTATCCGGATTGTTTAGCGATTCTAAAATTTCAATTTCTTGTTCCTTTATCTTGAGTAATTGTTGCATTCTTTGATAGTCTAATACAAAGTTCTTAAAAACCGATGGTGCAAGAATAACAGCAAATGGTTCGTTATCGCTTAAAGCGTACACTGCCTCTGATAACTCCATTGAAGTTTTTAATACATCTTTGGGATTTCTCTTAAATTTGCTAAATGAGACAGTCGGATTCATTAAAGCATTTGTACCCATATTTAACACTCCTTTTGCATTTTCGTTGCATTCATTATACCACGAACGTTGCAACACCTCAAAGATAGAGAACTTTTATTATCTTTATTACCTTGAATATTTTCTTAACAAACTTTATTCCTTGATGACATCTTCATCATGTAATTCTTTTATCAATTCTTCATAGCTTGAAAATTCTTTTACACGCCCAGCTTTTACATCTTCCAGTGCCATCTCGATTGTTGGTTTTGCTAAAACAACTTCAAAAGGAATACCTTGATTAATTACTACTTGTTTCAGAAACATCTTGACTGCTGTTGACATATCTAAACCTACATTTTCCAAAATAATTTTTGATTCTTCCTTTAATTCTTCATCTAATCTAACAGTTATCGTTGCCATTCTGGTCACCTTTTCTCTCTTTTGTACTAAAATATTATGAATAATCGTACAACGAAAGCGTGGGTTTTAGCAAATCTTTCGAACGCCAATTTCAAATTGCCAATCTTAAAAAATAGATAATCTAAATTTCAACCTGAAAAAAACAAATTATTTCTTCGCATCTTTTACTATTTCAATTTTCTGTTGAATCTCTAGTTTTTGCTTTTCAATCTCTTCAATCTGAGACTTTAATCCGTCAATTTGCGCATTATTAGTTTGAATATTTTTCATCACTTCTTCTTTTTCTTTGCCCGTCATAATTTCAGCATTGTTTGAGTAATTTGACGTTTGGCTATCTCAAAAAGCACATCCAACGATCGGTCTTTCGCATGAAAATTCTCCTCTACCCAAGTCAAAAATCCAGCGACTTTCTCAACTTTCGGACGATTTCCTGCATGAGTGTGTTTCCTGTCATAGTCGTCCTGGGCTGCAGTTGCACCATAAACAGTTTCATACTTTTTCTTTCCATTATAGATTCGCATTTAATCAAAAGAACGCTGTTTAATTTCATTATTTATCGTTGCATGCGAACGCTCCAATCTTCTGGCTATCTCACGTCGAGAAACGCCATCATTAAACCACGCCTCAATTTTTCCACGCTCTTCTGGACTTAAATGTTTCCCTTTTTTGTTTTCTGGTGTAAAGTAAGTATGCATCATTTATCTCAAGACTCTTCATTATTTTCGCCAAAAACAATGATAACTCTTTTGAGATAAATGGTGTTTTAATGCTCATTAAGTGGACAACTTGATTTTACAATGCGCCTTAAATAAAAAAAGCAAGACCGCAACATTTTATAGATTTGAACATACCCCCTTAAAATTCTTTTTCAATACTTACTCTTCCTAGAAGAAATGTCAACTATCTCAATCTGTGTATAACATATAAAAATTTTTGAATTTTAAACCATCTGATGTATTTCTTCTTCTAATTCTTTTATTCCAACCATCATCAAATCGAATGGAATTGGAGTTCCAAAAAACATTTCACTCATATCATCATAATCTTTACGTAATCCAAGTAACTGTTCGCTTGTAGGCATTAGTTTAATTGTTCCTGGAACTGCTTCATCAAATTTTGCGGAATTAATTGGATAAAATTGTTGATTAAAAGCAACAACATCGGCCAATAATTGTAAATCGTTTAAAGCTTCCTCTTTAATTTTTGTTTGACTCAACATAAAAACATCAGAATAATGTCTCGAATATCGATATGAAAGCGACGATTTGCCTCTATTTGCTTCTCGATGCAAAATAACAACTTTTTCCCAGAAAGTTCTTTTGGCTTCAACCGTGGGAACGCTTATCTTTTCATCTACAAATATTTGTGGGAATTCTTGAACAATATATGAATCAATATTTTTGCTAACAGTAGGAGTCCAAGATGCTAATGGACCAATTTCAAGCCTAATAGTTTGCAACGAATAATGATTGGCAAACAATTGTGGATAAGAAATTTCGATAGTTTCAGGCTCGTTCTCTCTGATAGTAAGCTTAACACCAGAAACATCAAAATCTTCTATTACTTGTTGGAGCTCTGGCAAAACTTTATTTTTAATAAATCGATGAGCAAGTAAATTAGCTTCTTCATTAAACCTATTTTGTTGATTTTTTGAACGTTCTTTCCAAGGTTCATCTCTGGAAAAACCGATGACTCGCCAATCAAGAACAAGATCAATGTCTTCTGAGAATCTATTAATTGCACCATAAGCCTTTGATAATGAGGTACCACCCTTAAATGCAAAATATTTTCCCAAATTCGTTTTGTTGAATAGCAAATCTATAAAGAAAACCACCCAATAATCTTTTTCAATCATGAATGGATCTATTAATTTGTTAGTAGCTGTTGCATTTATTACCTGTTTGCGTTGATTTGACGATAATTTCAAAAAATTTTTCATTTATTTTTTTCCCTACTTCTTAATACTTGCATTCTTTTAATTAAGTCGCGTATCCACGCTCTCGTTGTTAGTGCCTCTTTTTCTATTTTATTCATTTGTTCATCAGTAAAACGGTTATTTATAGTGATTAAGATAGTGTCATCAATGTGTTCTAGTCCATACTTTTCTCTAAATGTTTTAAGCCCTTCAATTAACAAAGCAGTTGGTTGGGAATAATTGCTATCACGCAAAGATTTATGACGAAAATGTATTTGTCTTCCATCAATATTAATAGTTCTTGTAGGTCCTGTGCTTATATAGTTTATTTTTGCTGGCACTTGTGTATCTAAACCCAGCATATTCATCGCTGTATTCCCTGATGGAGTAATTGTCCAATTGAACTTGCGGGCATAGGTCTGAATTAAATCATAAATATTCGGTGGTAAATCAATTTTTAAGAACTCTGCATAGTTAGGCTTCATATAGATGCCAGTATAAATTTTTTGCAATTTTCCTTCTTTTACTAAATTTTGAATGTTTATTTTTATATTGTTATACTCACCTAAATTAGAAAAATCGGACATAATATACATTTTTCCCTTTTGTGCATATCTTATTTTCTTTTCAATTTCTTTTTTTACGCTCATTATAATCACCTCAAGTAAAACATTCTAAATCACTTATATATATATGCGATATTTCTATTTTTATTTTACCTAAAATATACTATTTTTAGGTAAAATAATCAAGAATAAAAAAGGAATATTCCATTTATCGAAATATGAATTTTCCGATAATTTCTTTTCTTAGGAAGTTGTTTTATTCAAAAATTACCGAGAAAACTTTTGAATAGACTTGATTAATCTATTTCATTCCACATTGCAAACTCAATACTTCAAATGAAAGAGAACTCTGATTCTTACATACAGATAAAAAAAGACCTTGTCATTTCTGACAAAGCCTGTTAAATTATAAATGTCAACTTAAAACTACCCACTTTCGCTCACTTAAGAGTGGACAAAAATGCTCAATCATAGCTTTCAGTATCCAGTAAA
>JAITWV010000375.1 GCA_031285105.1 Streptococcaceae bacterium
GTTCGAGGTGGTGGTGGCAGCAGTGGTACAAGGGGAATCGGCGTAGCGTGGGCTTTTCTTAGCGCGTTTCGTGCTTAGAAAACCCCTAGCCGATTAAGGAATGAGCTTTTTTGAAAAGCGCCCTTCTTTTCAAAAAAGCTGCTTGCGTCCCACCACAGCAGCCACCACCACCTCGAACACCAGACCGCAGCCCATATACGAAAACTCGTAAATGAAGAACGCCTTAAAGTCTTATTTATTTCACAAACTCCAATTAACAAACGCTGTACTAAAGAGAAAGTTAGAACAATCCAATACTATTCGTTAAATAAGCCAATATTTAAAAGCATAAGTATAAATGAGGTCAATCATACTGAACAATGAACCAAATCATAAGGGAGTTTTTTGGGAAACATACGTATGAGTTAACCAAAACAAACGTATGAGTTGCTCAGTTCATACGTTTGAACCAAGTAAACCATACGTTTGAATTTATTTTTTCAACGATACTTTCTATTTAATCACCGTATCTCCTGCCATATAAGGAACTAAAACTTCAGGAATCGTCACCGTACCATCTTCATTTTGATAATTTTCTAAAATAGCAGCCACCGTACGACCAACAGCTAAGCCAGAACCGTTTAAAGTATGCGCAAATTTTACTTTTCCATCTTCATCACGGTAACGAATCATCGCACGTCTTGCTTGGAAATCGACACAGTTTGAACATGAAGAAATTTCACGGTAAGTGTTTTGTGCTGGAATCCACACTTCTAAGTCATACGTTTTACTTGCTGAAAAGCCCATATCTCCAGTTGATAAAGTGATAACACGATAAGCTAAACCTAATTTTTGCAAGATATTTTCCGCGTTTTGAACCATTTTTTCTAATTCATCAAAGCTTGTTTCTTGATCAGCGAATTTCACCATTTCTACTTTGTTAAATTGATGCAAGCGAATTAATCCACGAGTGTCACGTCCTGCTGAACCGGCTTCTGATCGGAAACTTGGAGAAACGCCAGTAAAGTAAATTGGCAATTCTTTGGCATCAAGGATTTCATTGGCATAATAATTCGTCAAAGGAACTTCCGCTGTAGGAATTAACGTTAAACGCCCACCATCCATTTGGAAAACATCTTCCTTAAATTTGGGGAATTGACCGGTTCCAAACATTGAAGCATCATTAACCAAATAAGGAGGAATTACTTCTGTATAACCTTCTTTGGCATGTTCATCAAGCATAAAGTTGTAAATTGCACGTTCTAATCTGGCACCAAATCCTTTGTAATACAAGAAACGTGTACCAGAAACTTTTGCTCCACGCTCGAAATCTAAAATGCCTAAGTTTTCCCCAATTTCCCAATGCGGTTTTGGCTCAAATGTAAATTCAGGAGTTGCACCATTGCGGCGAACTTCGACGTTATCCTCTTCATCAACACCAACAGGAACACCATCAGCTGGTAAATTGGGTAAGCGGTAAAGAATGTAGTTAATTTTTTCTTCTAATTGCGCTAAATTGGCATCTAAATCTTTAATTTCAGCAGAAACTTTTTGCATTTGAGCAATTTTTTCGTCCGCATTTTCTTTGTTACGCTTAGCTAATGAAATTTCCTGAGAAACATCATTACGCACTTTCTTTAAATCTTCTACTTCAACCAAATTTTGACGGCGAGTGATGTCCATATCGCGTAATTCATTTAATGTTTCTAGGTCTACGCCACGTGTTTGTAGTTTTGCTTTGACTTCATCAAAATTTTGACGAATCATTTTCATGTCTAACATAATTTTTCCTCCAAATGTTTACTTTTTCAATAAAATAAAATAAGCCCACTCCGCCCCAAAGAAATTCTTGGGACGAAGGGGCGTAAAATTCGCGGTACCACCCAAGTTCAGGAAAAACTCCTGCACTCGATAAGTCATTAACGCTGACAAACGGTATCATTCTTCACAATACATTCTTCAAAGGTGGATTCAAGCTTCTTACTTATCTGTTTGCACCAACCACAGACTCTCTTGAAAGCAGATTTTCTTTACTATTCCTTTTGCTCTTGATTAAAAGAATACAAAAATTTTTCATTGCTGTCAATCATTATGTGAGAGGTCTGTTAATTCAAGCGGCTACTTACATATTGGACAACGCGGTTAAATAGGACAACAAAGAAATTCGCACGAGCAATATTTTCGCTCGCAATCATCGGATGGTTGTTTTCAGGATCATTTTCTAAGTATCCATTTTGATCTTGTTCTAGATTGATTTGTACAGTGCCTATTTTGTCTCCAATTTTGACAGGAGCAGTGATTTTCCCATCTTCCAGGTTGCGATAGACGACACGCAATTGACGTAAATCCATTCCTTTTTGCACCCACATGGTTACATCATCTTTTAACTCAAGCATCACATGATCTTTTACGCCATCTTGAACGGGAAATGAATGGGCTGCAGTGAATGTTGCTCCACTTTTGACAACGGTTTGTTTTGACCAATTTTCAAAAGTAAAATCCATCAATGCTCTAGTGGCGGTGAAGCGTGCTAAGGACTTAGTATCT
>JAITWV010000018.1 GCA_031285105.1 Streptococcaceae bacterium
ATTCCTTATGAACAAAAAGATGAAAATATTCGAGTGATTGGACTTCCCTTCATTACTCCAGCCGAAATGAATAACCAACAAATGAATGCACTCAAGTTATCTGATTTAGAATCAATGGAAAATATTCAGGGTGATGAAAAGGAAAAACTGACAGCGTTCATCCAAGACTTTCTAACAAAGTATGCTGAAAACAACAGTGAAGATATGCGTTACATGATGAAATCTCCTGAAGGTTTAAAAGGACTGGTCACATTCAAAGAGTTATCCGATGACTTTGAATTCAAAAAATCAAATGGAAAATATCTTGCGACTGGAACAGTAACTTTCTTGATTGCTGGCACGACTTTAGAACAAAAAGAAACAGTGAAATTAACCATTAGTAAAACAGAGAAAAATTACTTCATTGATGAAATGGTTCACTTCTTAAAATAGAAAGCGAGGAAAATTTACATGACACTAGCAGGATTACTGACATTTATTATTGAACAAGCAAAAAACGCGTTGATTATTATTGGGATTGGGTTAGCTTTGAAAGATGGTGCAAAAGGAAAAATGTCCAAAATTGCCTTTACCTTAATCGGTGTTGGTGCAGTTTGGTATTTATTAGGCAATTATCAAGTGGTATTTGACGGTATCGGTGGCATTATTGGAAAGATTTTTGGAGCTTAATTCTATGAAAAGAGAACCCTACAACTACACCAGTTTATTTACTGAACCCATGAAAACAAGGTATTTTGGCAATTGGTTGAGATTACCTTTTCTTATTGCTTTAACAGATATGATTACGATGGGTGTCACCTTTTTATTCTTACTCGCTTTCTTTAGAAAAGGAATTGCAGGACTTGGAGAAGTCTGGTCAGCAATTCCTTTTGGCATTTATATGGGGATTCCTTACCTCTCCATGCTGGCAATAAATAAAATTCGACCTGAAGGAAAGAAGATACACTTTTACCTTTATGATTCTCTGGTCTTTTTGCTCCAATGGAAATTCCCAAAGAAACGAGTGAGTCAAGGAAAGGTTGTAAATAATCAATTGGTTACACACAAAAATAGATTCTATTGATTGGAGTGAAAAAAATTGAAAGATTTGAAAAATTATGTTTTACACTTAACACCAAACAAGCCAAATATGGACTTAATCGTTCAAGCAAAAGATGAAGAAGCATTGTTTAATGACCTAGCTTTAACAGAAATCGAAGGATGGATTACTTTACCACTTGGTTATTTCACCTTGAACGAAATTTCAGAGTTAGCAGATGAAAGCGAGGAGTACGATGGATATTCAACTACCAATCAAAGCACACTCGAATAATTTACTTCTCACACAAGAAAATGATGTCTGGGCTTATTATTCAATCGCTCCTGCCAATGTTTCTAGACACAATCCTTTGAAACGTGCGGAAGCGAATGAACAAACTGCTGAATTACTAAAATCCCTTGCTGGATATACTGAAATTGAGCTGTTCGGCTATCCTGAAAACTTAAATATGCGAAGTAAAGTGAAGAAAATGTCTACCATGTTTGCGAAAGATTCGGAAGAAATTGCGGAACATTACATGGAAAATATGGTCTCCATTCTTGAAGCTGAAAATGGGTTAATTTATCAGTCTGCTTATGTTTTAGGGGTGAAACTAGCAGATGGTTCACAAACTGATGGGCTAGTAAAAGCAGTCAAATTGGCGGGAAAAAAAGTAACGATACAATTAATGGGTATGCTTGGCTATGAATTGGAAGATGTAGACGAACTATTCCAACAAGTCAAAAATATCGAACAGGATTTATTCACATTGATTTCAACTTATAGTGGTACTCGTTTAAAAGATAGAGAAATGATTTACCTTGTTCGTCAACAATTCATACGCAATCAAATCCATGAAATCGAAAATGAAAATCAATATCCATCAGTTTTAGAAGCTTCATCAGCAGTCATTGACAGTGGCTCATTCAAGAAAACAAATGGCGAAACGGTCAATGGCTTACTCAAAATAGAAAGTGAAACGGGCAGTTCTTATCTCAAGATTCTGCCAGTTTATGATTTACCAGTAGATATGACAGGGATTGATTTGTTTCGATTTGCTGAAGAACAACGATTTCCAGTCGAATTTCGTATGAAAATTAGATATGGCAATAGCACACGAACAGGTTTAAAGCTCCATTTCATTGAGGGTAAACTTCAAGAGGAAGAAAAAAATGCCTATACTCATGGGGATGAATTATCCAAGAAAAATATTCGCCACCAGTTTTTAGCCAAAACGTTACGTGATGAAGATGAAGATAATGAACCTTTACTTGAATATTTAGGCTGTTTTATCATCTATGGCAAAACTCCTGAAGAAACTTTAGAACGCTCGCAAGGATTAGAAAAAATTCTCAAGGGTGTAAAAGTTTCTCGTGCAACTGCTGATCAAATGCGCTTATTCTATCAATTGCTTTTAGGAAAATCACTTGAAGAAAGAAATTGGATTAACTACAGCAATGCAGAATCTGTTGGTGAATCAGCTTTTGCAACTGCAGAATTTTTAGGTATGCAATCAGGGTTTTATATTGGACGAATTGATAATGTTGGTGCTACTCAAAAAAATCAAACGGTTCAGGACTTAGTTTTGTATTCTTCACGTTATGTTTGGTTAAATCCACTAGCGATTGCAGAAGGAATTGCGGGTGCTTTATATGATACTCCTCATATCGCAATCACTGGTAAAAGTGGAAAAGGGAAAACATTCTTGGCAGGTTTATTATTCTTGTATTCACAATTCTTAGATGTTCAAACTTTATTCATAGACCCGAAAGGTGAAAAACGGAAAGCTTTTGAAGATGTGATGAATGACCCATATTACCAACACAACTATCCATTGTTTTGCGATATGTTAAAAAGATTCCATTATGTGACTTTAAATGCAGAGGATGAGCGCAACTTTGGTGTATTAGATCCATTCGTATTCCAAACTAGAAAAGAAGAAATTTTAACAACCGTGGATGATATGTTGAAAGAATTATTGCCTGAATTGACAGGTCATGAAGAAGCAAAAGTTTCCAATGCCATTACTCGTGCCTGTGAAGAAGTTTTTGCCTTAAAACAAAAAGGAAATCAAGTGGGTGCATTTATGGTGGTTGAACAATTGGCTCAAGATGAAGATGAAATTATTAAAGAATATGGCACGTATCTTTTCAACCAAATTCGCTCAACAAATATGCGACTAGCTTTTTCTTATGGTGAAAATAAAGGATTAGATTTTTCTCAACGTGTATCCATCTTAGAAATTCAAGATTTAAAATTGCCTGACAAAGACACTCAGAGTCTAACTAAAGAAGACAAACGTTCTCTTGCTTTGATGATTGCTTTATCTAGATTCTGTGTAAAATTCGGTTCTCGTGATAAAAACCAAAATACTTCCATTTTCTTTACTGAAGCATGGACTTTATCTAAATCTCAAAATGGTTCTGCATTGATTGAAGAAATGGGACGTATCGGTCGAAGTTATAAAAATCAAATGGTCTTAGATACACAATTCGTTCATGATATTTTAAGCGAAGATGGTACAGGAAACTTTGGTCTATTATTCTGCTTTGATGAAGAAACTGACCGAGAAAACATTTTGCGATTGCTTGGGTTAGAAGTAAATCAAATGAACCTTGATGAAATGAAACACATGATTAAGGGGCAATGCTGGTTCAGAGATACAAATGGTGAAGTAGGGAAATTAAATGTGCATTGTCCGTTTGAAGAGATTGTCGAAGCACTGAAAACTGTAAATAAAACGGTTCTGTCTGAAATTGAAGAAATGAACACCTCCAGCGTGTAGAAAGTAGGTAGAGCATGATAACAACCAAAGATTTAAAATTACTCGACCCGATTTTCTTTAAAGCAGATGGATTTCTAGCAAATATCTTGGGTGAGATGGGGCAAAACTTCATTACCAACCTGTGCTATCTGGCTTTTGGTTTCAACAAATTTCTCTATGAAGCGATAAGTG
This sequence comes from Streptococcaceae bacterium, assembly GCA_031285105.1. Taxonomy (GTDB): domain Bacteria; phylum Bacillota; class Bacilli; order Lactobacillales; family Streptococcaceae; genus JAITWV01. The sequence continues at coordinate 3,975 of JAITWV010000018.1, forward strand.
GCTTGATGAAATTGTTTTATAGCCAAAATATCTTCATGGCTAACTTAGATACTTTTTTCAATTTTTCTAAAAATATTTATCTCAATGCCTTTGACCTTACTAATCATTCCTCTATTGGATTTTTACTAATGTTTGTGCTGACAATTGTCGCTGGGTACAAATATATCTCCAATCAGCGAAATGAAGCAAAGAGTTTATTCTTTCGGATGATTTTAGTGTTTGTGATAGCGACTGCTTGGTTTGGTGGAGCGAATAATAACACGGAAACAAATGGCATTTTTTACATGACAACCGTTGAGAATATCGCCAATTCACTTGAAGCAGGTCTTTTGAAGGCTACTGGATTAACGACTGCTGGAAATATCGGAGGAACAGTCAATTTAGAAGATTTAAACAATGACCCAAGTAAAGTTGCGACTGATATCTATTTCCAAAAAGCTGTTGTTGAACCATTCTTATTAATGAATTATGGGACGACCGATGAAAATGAATTGAAAATTCTAGGCATTGATGTCCGTGAATTTATTGATGGCACAGATGAAAACAAACAAAATGCCTTAGATAAAGCCAAAGAGCAATACAATGATGAAAAAGAAGGTGGCTTGCACGATACAAGAGGATATCTTCATATCAATAATGCTGTATTCAAATTGATGGTCTCCATATTTAGTACATTAGGAAATTTTTCTATTGGGATTCCCTTATTGATGATTAGTTTTCTTCGTTTTATTTTTCAAATGGGTGCTTTGTTTCTAGTTGTGGCAATTCCTGCAAGTTTGGTTATCGCATTATTTCCAACCAAGCAACAAAATTCCCTCAAGAATATCTTTGGTAATTTCGTAGGTATGTTGTTCGGTAAAGCATTTTTATCAGTCGGAATAGTTGCCTTATTTCTACTCTATAACTTAATTGACACAATCATTCAATCTAGCACGTTACCGATGTATATGGGCAATGGTGCAATGAAACTAATGGCTGTTTTCTTTTTGTGGAAAAATCGAGAGAAATTATTCAGAAAATTAGGACTAGCAAGTGTTACAAACACGGTTAATAAAACTGCCAAAGCTACAAAAGACGGAGTAAATATGGCTAAAAATGCTGTTAATAAAGAAAAACTTCAACGTGTCGCTTTATCAACCGCAAGTAAAATGCCATTGCCACCTCAAGCAAAAATGGCTGTAAAAGCTGTTCAGGGAGCGAATGCTATCAAGGGTAATCTCTCTCAAAGAAAACAACAAACAACTGCTCAAGGCAAAACTAGAAGTGAACGACATCAGAAAAATACGATACCAAGCCCTATCACTCGTCAACAACACCGTAAGAAATTAGCAAGAAACAATTTGATCAATGGAGCTATGAAACAAACATTGGGTATAAATCCACAACAATTATCCATGGCTAGTTTACCGATTCGTCAAAAGTTATCAACTGCTAGTCTGCCATTTCAAAAATTAATGACTAAACCAGATTCTTATGGACGACTTAAATTTGAGTTCAACCAAAATCAAAAGATGGATTTAGCAAGAATCAACCAAGCAAGAAAATCAGGAAACTTGAAACCTGTCACCTTATCAGGACAAACGGTATTGAAAAATCGAGTAATTGCAAAGAGTTCTCCAGTAAAACAGATTGGACCGTCTATTCAAAACAAAGTACCAAAACTTTCAAGTAATCAACCAAGTGCCATTTATC
>JAITWV010000024.1 GCA_031285105.1 Streptococcaceae bacterium
AGTAGGATAGATAATATCATCGCTTCATAATCCACAATTTCTTTGCGTATTGCTCAGTGTGCTAACGTTAGACCATCAACTGAAATGTTCATTCGCGATTTGAAAATTACGATAATTCAAAAGCTTTCGAGTCTTTATTGCAATAATGGTTAAGATAATAAAGAACAAAAGATAAAAAATTTGTAACGAATCGAAAGTTCAGGAGTCTTTCTTAAGACAGGAACAAATATACAAGAGAAACTGTGTCGCCAAAAACAAAATGATAACATCCTGAAGGTATGTAACTCTGATATAGAAAGAAACGATTTAAGTGGCACTTCAAATATTCTTAAAGCTCCCAAAGTCGGTTAAATATTATAAGGACGCATTTGGGGGAATGAACTGGAAAGAATTAAAAAAAATAAAAAACTTTGTAACGAATTGAAAGTTCAGGAGTCTTTCAGATGTAAACCTACAAAATGTTTCAAGAACTAATTCATTTTATGAGGAGGTATGGCTGTGAATGATTTTGAAGAAATCTATAATTTGTACCTTCCGAAGGTCTACCGATATAGCCTTTCTTTATCGAGGAATGAAAAAATAGCGGAAGATGTGACTCAAGAAACTTTTCTCAAAGCCTTTAATAGTATCCATAAATTCAAGCAGGACTGTACCTTGGAATCTTGGCTTTGTTTAATTGCTAAGAATACGTATTTCAGCATGCATAAGAAGGATAAGCGGCTTCAAGAATTAGACACGGACTACCAAGATGAAGTCAAAAGCATAGAGACTTTGCTAATTAATAAGGAAAATGCTCTGGAAATCCATAGAATTCTTCACGAAATGGAGGATCCTTACAAAGAAGTGTTTTATTTACGGATGTTTGGAGAGCTTTCTTTTGCAGAAATTGGAGAGCTATTCAAGAAAAATGAAAACTGGGCCCGAATTACCTATCACCGTGCCAAATTAAAGATAAAAAATATACTTGTAAAAGGAAAATAAAGGGAGGATACATTATGAAAATACCTTGTGCCGTAATTTTTGACTTGATTCCATTGTATAAAGAAAACCTATGTTCTGAAGAAACAAAAACATTTGTTGATGAGCATTTAAAGAATTGTAAAGACTGTCAGACTTTATTTAATAGTTATGACGGAGAGATTTTTGAACAAAATTCGGAAACAGAAGGGTTGGATAATGAGAAGTCAGTTGCCATGATCACTCGTATTAACCGAAAGTTGAAATTTAAAAAAATCATCATAGCGCTAGTTAGCTTCATTTTTGCAATTTTACTTACACTTGGCACTTATATTCTTTTCGCTGAAGTTGACATTCCAGTAAGTTATGAAGATTGCCAACTGACAGTAGAGGAAAATTTGGATGGCTCAATTTATTTTAAATCCGGAAAAGATTTCTATTATTTATATAATATAACAGACGTAGTGACGATAGATGGGGTTGAACAAAAAGTAGCATTTATCTTTTATACAGATAATGTTATGACCAAGTTCTTCTCCAACGATCAACCAACAAAACTTAGTGCACCAGATAGAAAGGGAAGTGATGTATATTACTTCGGGCCGGATATCTATTTCAATTATTCAGGAGATTATTTACGATTTCAAATGTCTGCCGATATTTCACCTGAAAATTTCAAACTTGAAGAAGTTAGTCGAGTCTATTATTTAGATGGAGATTATACGTCACTTACAGATTTTCAACCGGATCATTTCAAAACAGTTCCTGATGATGCGATTTTAATTTGGAAGAGATAGAAATACCATATTATGTATAAGCGGAGAGGATGAAAAAAATGAGTCAATATATAAAGGAAGAATTAAAACGGGCATTTTTGTCAAGAACCACAATTGCAACAGCATTTATTGCCATCATCTTAATGGTAATCGGAGTGACAGATTCATTTCAACTCGATTCATACTGGTTGAAACATCAATCAATTTTTTACTTATTTGTTTGGGGATTTACTGAGGGTTCTAGTCCATACTTGCTTTTGCTATTTCCAATGATATCAGCGATACCATTTGCCGCATCTTTAATTAGCGATAGTAAGAGCGGAATGTCGAAATATATCGCACTTAGAATGGAGCGCAAACGGTATTTGCAGATTAAATTCTTCATCAATGCCTTAGTTGGAGGATTTGTGCTGATGATTGGCCCTTTAGTAGGTCTAATCGCTCTGTTGATTATGAAGATTTTTAATCATAACCCAATGTTGGCTATGGAGGTTGAAAAAGGCTTTAATTTAAGTACCTCCACGGGTCAATTATTTTTTGATATTGGAATCGAGTCAGTCTGGCTTATGATTGTCATTTTATTGGCAAACCTTTTTATTCAAGGAATGGTATTTTCAACATTTGCTTTAGGGATGTCGACAGTTATTCAGAATAAATATTTGACATTGGTATTGCCATTAGGGTACTTAATATTTTCGGGGACTGTATTGGCAACGATTCATCCGAATCTTTATATTGTAGCGATCTATAATTTAAGCAGCTTAAGAGATGGGATTCAGTGGTGGCTTGGTTCAGTCTTGTTTTATCTTTCTCTCGGCTCGATTCTATATGTTATAGGAGGCAAAATAATTGCAGAAAAATATGTGTAGTCAAACATTAATTGATATTTCAATAAGTTTCAAAACAAAAATATTTTTTGTTGTTCTATTGGCTGTTATAATGGGAACTGATTATTGGCGTGTATTTAGCCAAGGGAGATTTCAACGAAATGTCTATGACTATATCTCAATTTCAACCCTTCCTTTAAATCTATTTTACGTGATACTGCCAATTTTTCTACTTTTACTTTTAGTTTATTTTTCAGCCGCCAAAAGTTATCCAAATATTCAAATCCGTTTTCAAAGCCGCCGCAGTTGGTTTTGGACAACAGTTCTTTCATTATTCAAACTTGCAACCGCTGGTACTGTTACATTCTTTACATTAATTGTACTTTATGCCTTACCTACTTTTTCATTTCAGAATCATTGGAGCGATTTTATGAAATTTGAAATGAACATGGATGGCAGTCTCTATCAAAAATTGGCCCTGCTAAATCCTTTCTTATTTTCATTGGAGTTATTTCTTCTCATTATTTGCCTTTTGTTTACCAGTTCATTGATATTTTTGACATTGTTTATTCTTACACGAAAGCCGTTTATTGCCTTTTTTATATGTTTTGTTCTGTCTGTTATAAATGTTGGAATCCACGTGGGAGGAGTTGAACAACTCTATCCATTGACTTTTTGGAGCAATGTTCATCCAGTTGAATATAATTTTGCACACCACCTTGATCAAACAACCCTTCCGATTACCCCATTTTTTTACTGGGTAGCGCTTATGGTTATTTTTGTCTTTGTCGGTTGGTTCTTCGTCAATCGTGGTGATTTGGAACTGGC
>JAITWV010000035.1 GCA_031285105.1 Streptococcaceae bacterium
CAAAAAAGAAAACTCTATGTCTACGTTGCGCACGTCCATAATCAGCCGCATTAATCACACGCCACTCAACAGAATAACCAAGTTGATTAAACGCTCCAAGCATAATGGCAAAATCACGCCCTCTTTGTGAAGATGGAGATTTTAACAGACGGTCAACGTTTTCTAAAATTAAATAATCTGGTTGAATATGGTTAGTTGCACGAATAATCTCCCAGAACAACACGCCTTTTTTCCCTTCAATTCCCAATTCATGCTTTTTAGAACGTGCAACAGAATAGTCCTGACAAGGAAAACCACCGACAATCATATTAACGCCAGATTCACGAATTTCATCAAAATAACTATTTGGTGCTTTCATAATGTCCTCGTTACTATGATGAATTGTTGGATAATTATAAACACCCACTTCAAAAGCATCTTGCGTTTTTCTAGAAGGTTCAAATTGATTAGTAAAAAGTGTTTCAAAAAATGGAGTTTGTAGTTGTTTGTTTGCTTTATCTAATCCGACAACAAAGCCCCCCACACCATCAAACATCGAAAATACTTTTATTTTAGACATGTATCTTTTCCTCTACTTTCTCAAATAGTTCATTGTAATCGGATATTTCTAGGCAATTCATGACTTTTTCAAGTGATTCTAAATTCACAGTTGTACGAATGCCTCGAACCATATCAGAAATAGAGCTTTCACGAAGTCCACTCATTCTTGCTAGGTCTTTTTGCTTTAGATTTCTTTCTTTTAAAATATCCTCAAGCCTTAATTTAATCATGCTATTGTTCTCCATTCGAGATACGGTATTTCGTATTTAACATTTTTATTATATCGTATTTTGTTATTTCGATCAAGGGGTATTTCATTAATAATAAACTTCAATAAGATTATAAGTGTTATAATTATACTATCAAAAAGGAATGGTGGAAGTTATGGAAGAATTTAAAACCAAAGCGCAAGTTCATAATCACGCATTAAAAATTGTTGGCAAAAAAGTAATTGAAGTAAATAATGGACAGTCAATTGCTAAGACAAAATCAGGTGTTGGCGATGCTTTTGAAAATTGGTTTGGTAAGAAAAAAGATAGTGACAGTCAACCAGATATGCAAGAAGCTGGAGTCGAATTGAAAGCTACTCCTATCAAAAGAAATAAAAATGGGTCAATTAGTGCAAAAGAAAGACTAGTTTTAAATATCATTAACTATGAAGAAGTTGTTAAAGAAAGTTTTGAAAATAGTCACTTTTTACATAAAAACAGTGCAATTGAATTAGCCTTTTATGAATGGGTTGCTGAATTGTCAAAAGATGATTATATTTTTACAGATGTTGCTTTATTTGAAATGGCGAAAAATAAAGCGGATTTTGAAATCATTAAAAGAGATTGGCACATCATTGATCAATACATTAAAGATGGAAAAGCACATGAATTATCAGAAAGACTAACCACTTATTTATCTCCATGTACGAAAGGAGCTAGTGCTAAATCCGTTCGTAAACAACCATTTTCAGATATCATGGCAAAACAAAGAGCGTATAGTTTCAAAAATGGGTTTATGACTTATCTTTACAACACGTATATTCTAGGAAAAGCACAGACAGAGGCAATTGTCACGAATCCTATTGAACTACAAGAAAAGTCACTTGAAGAAATTATCTTTAATAAATTCCAACAATACATTGGTAAAACGCAAGAAGAATTAATGGATTTGTTTGGTGTAAATAAGCAAAAAGCACCGAAAGCCCGCAATCCAGAAATTGTTAAAGGAATTCTTGGTTTAAAAGGCAATTACGAACAAGCACAAGAAATTCAAAAAGCGAATATTTCTGTTAAAACAATTGTTGTCAACAAAGGTGCTAAAACCAATAAAGAGGAATTTAAGCTGTGTGAGTACAAATTTAAAGATGTTATTCGTGAAACATGGGAGGATAGTGAACTCAGAGAACATTTGCAAGATACCAAATTTTTACTTGTAGTCTTTGAACGTGATGGTGATATTCAAACATTTAAAGGTGTGAAATTTTGGGAAATGCCAGAAGAAGATATTGAAGGAGCCGTTCGACGAGTTTGGGAAGATACAGTTGAAAAAATAAAAACTGGTGTAGAAATCACTTATACTGGGAATAAACATCTGACGAATTTCATTAACTCAAGTGTAGAGGACATTCTTTTTAGTAAACTTTCAGCTAGTCAAACGAGTTATCAAAAAGACAGCCCCCATGTTGATGAATTGCCAGCAGATATCTATTGGCGAAATATTCCAGTTGCTAAAGAAAATGATTATAGTGACAGGTATATGACAAAACAAGCTTGGTGGTTAAATAAGAAGTATATGTTTGAGGTGATTTCTGATTTGTTGTAAATCCAACTGTTGTTAATTTGTTAATTCCCAACCCCTTATCCTTGCCCAATCCAACAAAAAATGTTCCAATTAACATATCAAAATAGCGGAGGCAACAAAAATGGAAAACCAAATCATCATCTCCACCATGAACGACCTACCAGGCTACAAAGTCGTTGAAGTTTACGGCGAAGTATTCGGTCTCACCACACGATCAAGACACCTCATCTCAAGTATCGGCCAAGGTTTAAAAACAATCGCCGGTGGTGAAATTGGTGGCTATACCAAACTACAAAAAGAAACGCGCGAAGAAGCGATGTCTCGTTTGAAAGCAGAAGCAATCGCACTTGGAGCAAATGCTGTTTTGGCGATGCGGTTTGATAGTTCAACTTTTGATACGATTGATTCAGTAGCAGCTTATGGGACAGCAGTGCGAGTGGAGAAGATTTAGATAGTTATAAAAAGGTCTGAGCCCGTTAGATTATGCTCAGACCTTTTTTCAATTCTTCTTGCATTTATTTAAACGCTCCGAGTTCAATGAGCTTAGGAGAAAATACCATTAATACTTGTTTAATTGCCATAAAATCATAGGATGTGTCTTCAATCGTTCAACAATATTCTCATCATCAAAGAGCAGTTCTGGAATAAATTCTCGTTCATAAAAATACTTGTCAATGCACGATAACTCTTTGTCAGTTAGCTGAAGAAGATTTACTAAATAATTTTTAACATCATCTTGCATTTCTTCTAAATTTACTCGCTCTTTGGTAAAAATCACTGGTCTTAAATCTCGAGTGATTTTTCTCTTATCGATGGTATCAATATTTGAAATGTTAAATAACTCATCTTTACTTTCTACATTCAAAATCGAATAGAAGATTACAACTTTTCGCAAATCATCAATTTCAGTTTCATTAAAGGTCTTGCGCTGAATCATATTCCAAGCATCATATAAATCTCTAGCTGCTGCTCGTCCCATCAGTGCTACTAACTTACTGCCAAATAATTCTCTTTTGTCTACTACACCAATTCTAATCTGTGCGAAAATACCTTCTAAGTTATGAATGGATGCAAGTTTCGTTGGATAAATATGCGCTCTCAAAGAATAGTTCAATTCAACTTTTAAATTATCTTTCATTCCTCCTGAATTCTGATAAGAAAATACATAAGAATCTAGTGAATAAGTGAACTTTGATTTTCCTTCTTCTAGCATATACCCTTTAGTTTCCATCGCTTTTATTACCTGCACACTTGCTTGATTTCGTATAATTTCTAATTCATCTTTTTTTAAATTGGGTGTAAAGTCCATATCAACATCTACTGATAATCTATTCAAATCAAAATGAATTAAATTAATTGCAGTTCCGCCTTTTAGTACAAAATGTTCTGCAAGAATTTTATCATTGAAAAATAATTCAAGGACCTCTGTCAATCTTATTACTTTTTCTAAAGTATCACGAACAAAACCGTTTTTCTTTGCTAATCTTCCTAATTCAACTTTATCAAAATTCATTTTGTTCTTTCCCCTTTATTTGATTTCTTGCTATATATTTTGGAACAACTAATCCCCATTTTGATACCTTTATAGTCTCACCAATTAAGAATTCACTTTTTGGTAGTAGGTATTGCGTACTGCCAGTTGCTTTATTTTGTAATGTGTTCCAGAAATTAGATGAAAATTCTTGATTACCAAAACTTGATAGTAAAAAACCTAATCTTTTAAAGAAAATTTTACCTTTATATTCTTTCAAGTATGTTAATAAAATGTCTTCGTTTAAGTTTGGTAAAACACTTATTATTTCAATAATCTCATCTATACCAGCAATTTTGCTTACATCATACACACTATCGAGCAAGCTTCGTTCAATGTCAGTTACTCTAACCTTATCCCACTTGGTTTCAATGACTCCTAGTTGAAAATTGTGCATTCTTGGCTTAATTGGATTGTATTCAATATTTTCAAACACAAGAGGTGAATTTTTAGCTACAGTTGTATAATACATTTCATAACTCACTTGATTATAGATTCCATGATAATGAAATGCTGAAATATGAGAAACAATGGCATCTTCTGACAATCTCGTTGCTATTTGAAATTTATTTGCATAAGGTTCATTTGTGATTAAATCATTCACTGCATACAAATTTCTCTTTATCCTGCTAATATAGCCTTTTAGTATTCCTTCTCTAATTGTAAGTTTGGCATTATTTTTTGAGCTATCTATTTTTTCTAAATCATTCAAAGAAAAAATAGTGTCTAGTTTCATGATTTTATCAATGGTTGACATAACTTCCTCCGGTTTTTATTTTTCCTTTGAAGGATAGTTTTTATTATCTTTCAGAGGAATATTTCAAACTTATTATTTACATTTTACCTTAATAGAGTACAAATAACTATCTTTTAGAGGGAAAATAGAAACAACCAAAATGGAAAAAATCATCATCTCCACCATGAACGACCTACCAGGCTACAAAGTCGTTGAAGTTTACGGTGAAGTATTCGGTCTTACCACACGCTCAAGACACCTCATCTCAAGTATCGGTCAAGGTTTAAAAACAATCGCCGGTGGGGAAATCGGTGGCTATACCAAACTACAAAAAGAAACGCGTGAAGAAGCGATGTCTCGTTTGAAAGCAGAAGCAATCGCACTTGGAGCAAATGCTGTTTTGGCGATGCGGTTTGATAGCTCGACTTTTGATACGATTGATTCAGTAGCAGCTTATGGGACAGCAGTGAAAGTTGAGAAGATTTAGATAGCTATGAAAAAAGGTTTGAGGCTGTTATTTGCTCAAACCTTTTTTATACACTTTCCTTGAAAATCCGACAATTTGTAAAAAACAAACCCTACCATTCGTAAAGTTTTTACATGATAATTCGTAAAAAGCAAGCCATTATAGTAATCGAAGTAGGTGAAAAAATAACATCCAACTAAAAACCAAATCGAACAATAAAAAGCCCGATAATTCAACAATCCTACCCCATTCAAAAAATAGACTAGATTTTCAAAAATTTAGACTAGATTTCGCTAAAAATAGACTAGATTTTCGTCAATTTAGTCTAAATTTAAAACAAACAAAAATGGATTGGCATAAAATA
>JAITWV010000090.1 GCA_031285105.1 Streptococcaceae bacterium
GTGTGATTTCACCATTGGTTTTAGGCTCTCAGATGAATATCCACCCTGTTACCATCATTCTTGTTTTACTAACTGCTGGAAAAATTGGTGGTGTTCCTGGCGTGATTGTTGGTATTCCAGTGTATGCAACATTTAAAGTTATTTTCACCCATTTTTATCGTTGGTACCGCGAAGTTTCTGGAGTGTTTGCTATGGATAGAATGGATGAGACAAGCGAAGATTCTTAAGCAAAAGATAGCCATTTCTTAAGGTGGCTATCTTTTTGTGTGTAAAAATGCTAAAATGGTATAGCAAAAAAATACATGGAGGGTTCTATGCGTATAAACTCAGCACTAGCTCTTGTTACTGGTAAAAGTTCACAATATATATTAAAAAATTTCTTTAAGCGGGGTTCTTCTTATCCAGGAAATCTTGCGTTAAAGTTTGATCCACATATTTTAGATACACTAGCAAAAGATTATGAGGTGATTGTTGTTACGGGAACAAACGGCAAAACCTTAACCACTTCTTTAATCGTAAATATCTTAAAGAAACAATTTGACCATGTGGTGACAAATAAAACAGGTTCAAATATGATTCAAGGGATTGTTTCCACTTTCCTATCAGCTAAAAAGACGAACGGGAAAAAATTTGCGGTTTTAGAAATTGATGAAGCATCTTTAGCAAAAATTACGACGTACATTAAGCCAAAAATGTTTGTATTTACCAATATCTTCCGTGATCAAATGGATCGATATGGTGAGATTTATACAACTTATGACTATATTTTAAAGGGTGCGGCAAATGCTCCGGAAGCACTAATTTTAGCAAATGGTGACTCGCCGATTTTTAACTCAGTCGAAACGAAAAATCCGCGTCAATATTATGGATTTGACCATGAAGACCAAGGAGATATTTTGGCTCATTACAACACAGAAGGAATTTTATGTCCGGAATGTCAAAATATCTTGCATTATAAAATGATTACTTACGGCAACTTAGGGAACTATTTCTGTCCAAATTGTGGTTTCCATCGTCCGCAGCTTGATTACAAATTGACAGACCTAACTTATATGGATAATGTTTCATCTAAATTTGTGATTGACGGAGAAGAATACGGCATTGAAGTTGGGGGCATGTATAACATCTACAACGCTCTAGCCGCTGCCGCTGTTGCCGAGCATTATGAAGTACCTGCTGAGAAAATTCGCGCGGGTCTTGGTTATGATGAAAAAGTATTCGGACGCCAAGAAGTCATTGATATTGACGGCAAGAAAGTAACGATTGTGTTAGTAAAAAATCCAGTCGGTACCAATCAAGTACTAGAACTAATGAAACTAGCACCTTATAATTTTTCAATGGTCGCTTTATTAAATGCCAACTACGCAGACGGCATTGACACAAGTTGGATTTGGGATGCCAATTATGAATTTATTTGTGACATGAACATCGACAAATTCATTACTGGCGGACAAAGACACAAAGAAATCGCCCGTCGTTTGAGAGTAGCAGGTGCGCCAAAAGAAAAAATGGTCGAACTTGATGACAATTTTGACGCATTATTAAAAGAAATCAAATCAGCACCAAGTGAGCATATCTATGTTCTAGCAACTTACACAGCCATGCTTAACTTGCGTAAAGATTTGACAACACAAGGATATATTAAAGAAGGGATGTAGTGATATGAGCCCAACTAGACAAGAAATTTATGGCGATGGTCAATTAAAAGGCGAGCCAAAATACGAATTAAATTTAGGACATTTATACGGAAATCTCATGAACACTTACGGAGATAACGGCAATGTTTTAATGATTAAATACATCGCAGAAAAACTAGGAAGTAAAGTGAATTTTGAGATTATTTCCCTAGGCGACACATTTGATGAAAACAAGTACGATATCGTCTTTTTCGGCGGTGGTCAAGATTATGAGCAACGTATTATTTCTTATGATTTGCCAGATAAAAAAGAATCAATTGGTAATTACATCGAAAATGATGGCGTGTTAATTTCAATTTGTGGCGGTTATCAGCTACTAGGACAATATTTCGTTGAAGCAAGTGGCAATCGTGTCGAAGGACTTGGCGTATTACCACATTACACCTTGAACCAACCAACCAACCGTTTCATTGGCGATGTAGTGATTGAAAATGAAGAAACTGGCGAGAAATATTATGGTTTTGAAAATCATCAAGGACGTACATTCTTAGGCGAAGGACAAAAACCACTCGGGAAAGTTCTTCAAGGAAAAGGCAATAACGGCGAAGATGGTGGCGAGGGAATGATGTATAAAAATACGATTGGTTCTTATTTCCACGGCCCAATTCTTTCAAGTAATTCAAGACTTGCTTATCGTATGGTGATTACTGCTTTGAAGAAGAAATATGGTGAAGAAATTGAGTTGCCTAGTTTTGAAGAAGTTTTAGGTGATGAGGAATAAATTTTTAGTAAGAGTGTTGTTTTCGTTTATTACGGGAACAACATTTTTTTGTGCACAACTTTTCTAAACTTTATGCACAAACCCCACTGAGTTTTATGCACAAAGTTTAGAAAGTTTATGCACAAAACTCAGTCGCATTTGTGCATAAAACTTTTTTAATTTGTGCATAAATAAAATTTTACGTGTAAAGTTGGAAAGTTTTACACGTGAAAGTGGGTGTGTTTTACGTGTAAAGTTGAAAAGTTTAACATGTAAAAGTGAGTGTGTCTTACGTGTAAAGTTCAAAAGTTTTACGTGTAAAAGTAAAAAAATTGCGATGTACTAAAAGTGATTGTTTCCTTCATTGTGTTTTTTATGTATAAATTATGAAATTTTTCTGATACTATTATAATAAATACAATACCGCGGAGAGTACCAGATGAATAAACTATTAATAATAGAAGACGACCAACATATCAACAACATGCTCAGTGACTTATTAACCATCGAAGGATTTCAAGTAACCAGTGCATTTTCAGGAACGGAAGGTTTACTTTGGCACAAGCAGCAAACATTTGATTTGATTTTGCTTGATTTAATGCTTCCAGGTAAAACAGGTAATGAGGTATTATCTGAAATTCGTCAAACAAGCAACATCCCCATTATCGTTTTAACCGCACTCGATGGCAAAGAGAGTATCGTTGATTTGTTAAAAAATGGCGCGAATGACTATATGATTAAACCCTTTAACAATGCGGAACTTCTTGCTCGAATTGAAGTTCAACTTAGAAATAATAGCGTCAATCCCACAAATGAAACGCTCAAATTTAAAGATTTACTCTTAGATTCGCAAAGTTTTAGCGCGACGATCAATCAAAAACCATTAACATTATCAAAAAGAGAGTTCCAAATTTTACAATGTATGATGGAGAATCCAAACAAAGTATTCACCAAAAATAATCTTTATGAAACAGTGTGGGGGGATGAATTTTTTGGCGATGATAACACGATAAATGTACATATAAGCAAGATACGTAGCAAATTAGCAGCAATCAATGCAAACAATGAGTACATCCAAACTGTCTGGGGAATTGGTTTTAAAATGCAAGATTAAGACTTATTTAAGATTTTGTTTAAAGTTTTGAAAGAACTCTCGTTTATTATAAGAGTATCAAGAAATCAAAGGAGAAATTCAAAATGAATGAGACAGTATTGAAGCTGACAAATGTAAGTAAAGAATATAAAAAAGTAAAAGCGGTAGATAATGTGAATATGACTATCCAAAAAGGTGATATTTACGGATTAATAGGAAAAAATGGTGCAGGAAAAACAACTTTGATTCGTATGATTACCTCGCTTTGTCATCAAACGCAAGGAGAAATTGAAATTTTTGGTCAAACAAGTGTAAGAGGAGTCGGACAAGCGCGTGCAAGAATTGGCTGTGTCATTGAAATGCCTGCCTTTTACCCGAATTTAACCGCAACAGCAAACTTAGAGTATTACCAACGTGTCAAAGGTATTCCAAATAAAAAACGAGTAAGCGAAGTGTTAGAACTAGTCGATTTAGCAAATACTGGTAAAAAAAGATACAAAAATTTCTCATTAGGAATGAAACAAAGGCTAGGAATTGCACTAGCGATCTTAAACAACCCAGACTTTATTATCTTAGATGAACCAATTAATGGACTTGACCCACAAGGGATTGTCGAAATACGAGAATTGATCTTAAAACTAAACAAAGAGCACAACATGACTGTGATGATTTCTAGCCACTTACTTGCAGAATTATCCTTAATCGCTACAAGATACGGCATTATTCATGAAGGAAAGTTAGTCAAAGAAATCACTCATGAGCAGCTAGAAAAAGAATGCAAAAACTCACTATCGATTCAAGTAGATGATGTCAGTTATGCGGCAACGATTATTGAAACGCACTTACACACCAATCAATATAAGATTATCAATGAAAATGAAATTCGTATGTATGACTATATTGATCAAGCAGCTAAAGTGAATATGCAGTTGGTGAAAAATGACGTTCATGTGTTTAATATCAGCAAAATAGGTGAAAGTTTAGAAGATTATTTTATCTCGTTAATTTCAGGAGGAAGTGTTCATGTTTAATTTATTTACAGCCGATTTACAGCGTATTTTTAGAGGAAAAGCAGTTTATATCATTGGTTTACTTATCTTCATTTTTCCAATTTTACATAAAGTTCAAGGCAGTTCAGGAGGTCCAGTCTTCGCCCCAATAGATGGACTGACTGGTGGGTATTTTTCAACCTTTCATTTGATGTTTTTAGTTGAAAATATGCTGTTTTTAGTGCCATTAATTTTGTCTATGGTAATTGGTGATGACTATAAAGCTGGCACCATGAAAAATATTATTGGTAGTGGGTTTTCTAGAAGTAAATACTATCTGAGCAAACTATTCGTCGCTTGGTTTATTAAAATGCTTTATTTTTCGATTCAGGTATTTGGAGCAATGATTTTTTCAACAATTGTTCATGGTTTTGGGCAAACTTTTACAATGGATGTTTTAGTCAATATTTTAAGACCATTTGGCATCATCGCACTGGTTTATCTAGCGATTTTAGCGATTGCCATGTTTATTTTTAACCTCTTCAAAAACGAGAATATCTTTTCAATCGTTTTTATTACCATCTTCTTTGCACCAAACCTGATTATTATGATGTTGAGTACAAGAGTTGCTTGGTTAACTCGTTTAACTGATTTTGAATTAATTCGCAACATTCGCATGATTATTCCTTACAATACGCTATATGTTGGTAATTATTCATTCGTCACATTATTAGCATTAGGATTTATTTTAGCAAGTGGAATGATAGGCTTAGTCTTTTTCCAAAAAGGGGAAGTCAAATAAGAAATAATTGAGGTGTCTATGATTTTAGGAGTAGTATTCTTTCTTCTTTTTTTAGTAACATTTATCTATTTAATTCGCCTGAAAAAAGATATTTCACAAATGAACCAAATGCTACAAACAATTGAAAAAACTGATACGAATATGCGCATAACGACCACAACTTATGATTCAGATGTGGTCGCTTTGAGTACAGATATGAACAAAGTATTGGATAAACAAAAGCAAATTGTCCTTGATGCTAAAAGATCTTCCAGAGAATTAAAACAAGGCATCAGCAATATTTCTCATGACTTACGCACCCCACTAACAAGTGCCTTAGGTTATGTGCAGATGCTGAAAACAGGAAAGTTAACCGATGAGCAACAGCAAAATTATTTAAAAATAATAGAAGAAAGACTACATTCATTAACTGATTTAATGAAAGAGTTGTTTGATTATACCAAGATTGTTGAAGGAAAAATTGACGTTCAATTACAATCAGTGAATGTGAGTAACCTATTAACAGAAGAAATTAGCGCAAGATACATCGAGTTTACAAACCAACAATTTGAAATGGAAATAGACTTGTCAGACCAACCGTTAATTGTCACAGCAGATGGGTATTTATTAAAACGTGCTATTGGAAATTTATTACAAAATGTTTTGATTCATGGGCAAGAAATTTTTATATTAAAAGTGGATGCAACTCAAAAAGAAATACTTCTATCAAATAAAGCAGAAAACATTCAATCTATTCAAGTAGAACGATTATTTGAGCGATTTTATACAGTGGACACATCAAGGACGAGCAAAAAAACTGGCTTAGGATTACCAATTACCAAAGAATTAATTCAACAGATGAACGGTGAAATTAGCGCATTTATCGAAGAAGAATATCTAACATTCAAAATAAAATTCAAATAAGTGTCAAACCTTGCAATTTTACTTTAAACCTCATAAAATAATTAGGAACATATAGGAGGATTATGATGACTGTTTTATTATTTGACATTGATAACACACTTTTAAACTTCGATACAGCTGAAGAATATGCGTTAAAGAAAACATTTGAAAAATATAATGTAGACTTAACCGATAAAAACTTAGAGGTTTATTCAAGAGTAAACAAGCACTATTGGCTAATGAACGAGCAAGGTAAAGTCACCCGCGAACAACTTTTTGAAGAACGATTTACGCAAGCTTTTAAAGAAATGGGCGTGGAACTTTCTGATGATATGAAAGAAATCAATGATGTTTACCTAGCATATTTAGCGCAAAGTCATGATTTAATCACAGGAGCTTTTGAATTGTTATCTGAATTGCATAGTGAAGGACGCGAAATGCACGTTGTTACCAATGGTACACCAACCGTCAGCCGTCCACGTATTGAAGATTCAGGTATTTCAAGCTTTTTTAAAGAAATTTTCATTAGCGAAGAAATTGGTGCGAACAAACCAGCCAAAGAATTTTTTGATTATGTATTTAATCATATTGAAGATGCGGATAAGAAAAAATTTGTGATTATTGGCGATTCTTTATCAAGCGATATTTTAGGTGGCATCAAAGCTGGCATTAAAACGATATGGTACAATCCAGCTAATTTAACAACCGAAACTATCCAACCAGACATTACAATTAACGATTTAAGTGAATTACCTCAGGTTTTAAAAAATATATAACTTGACATTTAAAAGAGGACAATGTATTATATAAAAGTTGAGAAAAGCAGAAGTAACGCACTTCTCGCCTGAGTTGCACTTTCGCACTGGGCAGATAGATTGAGGAATTCCTTAAATCATTGCGGGCTTTTGTATGTTAAATACTAAGTCCTTTTTCTTTGCTCAAAAATTTAAATAAAAGAGGTGTATGACCATAGCTAGAGATATGATGGTAAATGACGGTATCCGTGCGCGCGAACTACGTGTGATTACTGACGATGGCGAACAACTTGGCGTAATGACAACACAAGATGCTTTAAAACGTGCAGAACTTGCTAATCTAGATTTAGTATTAGTTTCACCACAAGCAAAGCCGCCTGTTGCTAAGATTATGGATCACGGTAAATTCAAATTCGAACAACAGAAAAAATTGCGTGAACAACGTAAAAACCAAAAAATCGTTACAATCAAAGAAGTACGTTTGAGTCCATCAATTGACGACAATGACTTCAACACAAAATTGCGTAATGCCAGAAAATTCCTTGAAAAAGGCGATAAAGTGAAAGCTTCTATTCGTTTTAAGGGACGTGCCATTACTCACAAAGAAGTTGGTCAGAAGGTTCTTGAACGCTTAATCCAAGCAACTGAGGATATTGCATCAGTTGAACAAAGACCCAAAATGGACGGTCGCAGCATGTTCTTGCAACTAGCTCCAAAAGCAACAGATAAGAAAAAATAACCCAAATATTAGTAGGAGGATTTTCCAATGCCTAAACAAAAAACACACCGCGGATCAGCTAAACGTTTCAAACGTACTGGTAAAGGCGGATTAAAACGTGGACGTGCGTTTACTTCTCACCGTTTCCATGGTAAAACTGTAAAACAACGTCGTCAATTACGTAAAGCACGCATGGTATCAGCTGGTGACTTTAAACGTATTCGTCAAATGCTTTCAGGTTTGAAATAAGCCTTTAAACATAGACAAAATTACTCGAGAAAAATTACAATAATAAAAAATGTACAACGGGCCTTATCTTAAGCAGATGTGAGGAAAATAGATGAAATCAAAAAAATGCAAAGAGCGCATGTTTTTGATTTCCCTAATTTTCATCACATCTAAACGCTGAGAACGGCACCTACAATCAGGAGGAAACAAACATGGCACGTGTTAAAGGTGGAGTAGTTTCACGCAAACGTCGTAAACGCGTATTGAAACTTGCTAAAGGTTACTACGGTAGCAAACATACATTATTCAAAACAGCGAAAGAACAAGTATATAACTCATATGGTTATGCTTACCGCGATCGTCGTCAAAAGAAACGTGATTTCCGTAAATTATGGATTCAACGTATCAACGCGGCAGCTCGCATGAACGGTTTATCATACTCTAAAATGATGAACGGTTTGAAATTAGCTGAAATCGAAGTTAACCGTAAAATGTTAGCTGATTTAGCTGTTAACGATGCAGCTGCATTTACTGCAATTGCTGAACAAGCAAAAGCAGCATTGGCTAAATAATTTAATAATCAACAGCTCAGATGAAAATTCTGGGCTGTTTTTTGTCTAGGCTCATTTAGCTTATGTGTTAGTTTTTATTGATATTCAAGAGCTGGAAACAATCACTTTAGTACATCGTAATTGATTTGGAGTTTGTGAAATACTAAGACGCTAAGGCGTTCTTCATTTACGAGTTTTCGTATATGGGCTGCGGACTGGCTCGACGGTATGGCTGCTGTGGCGGGACGCAAGCAA
>JAITWV010000285.1 GCA_031285105.1 Streptococcaceae bacterium
CATGGCACATCAACGATCATCGAAAAAGAACGTTCTAGAAATCATACCGAAGAAATGATTACTCAATTTGGTGGAAAGATTCATATTAATGGCAAAGATATTCAAATTACAGGACCGCAACAACTGCAAGCTCAAGAAGTAATCGTTCCTGGTGATATTTCATCAGCGGCCTTTTTCTTAGTGGCTGGTTTAATTGTACCAAATAGCAAAATCACGATTAAAAATGTTGGTATCAATAAAACACGTACGGGTATATTAGATGTGTTATCAATGATGAATGCGACTTTTGAGGTTCAAACAATAGATGAATTTTCTGCGAATATTACAGTTTCAACAAGCAAATTAAAAGGCACAATTATTGAAGGTTCACTGATTCCAAGATTGATTGATGAGTTACCAATTATTGCTTTGTTAGCTGTTTTTGCTCAAGGAACAACAATTATTAAAGACGCACAAGAGCTAAAAGTCAAAGAAACCAACCGAATTGACGCAGTGGCTAGTGAACTTCAAAAAATGGGGGCAAAAATAAAACCTACACATGATGGATTGATTATTTATGGAAATGGTCAACTCCATGGAGCAAATGTGACTAGTTATCATGATCACCGCATTGGAATGATGCTTGCGATTGCTGCTTTAATGGTAAAAGATGGGGAAATGGTCTTAGAAAATGCGGAGGCTGTCAACATTAGCTATCCCAATTTTTTTGAAGATTTAAAAGGATTAGTAAAATGAAAAATATTATTTTAATTGGCTTTATGGGGGCAGGAAAAACAACCGTAGGACAAGAATTAAGTCAATTGACCGGTTTAGCGTTGATTAATTTAGATGATGAGATTATCAAAAAAATTAAAATGCCCATTCATCAGTTTTTCAAAGAGTATGGTGAAGAAGCCTTTCGTGTGATAGAAGAAGAACTATTGGAAAAATTTTCGCACCAACCAATTATTTTAGCAACAGGTGGTGGCGTGGTGGTTCGTTTAAATAACCGAATGATTTTACAAAAGGGTCAAACGGTTTTGCTAGATGCTTCGATAAAAACGTTGATTCAAAGGATTCGTGAAGACAAAACCACGATTCGTCCACTTGCTGTAAATAGTAGCGATGAAGAAATTACGCAACTTTTTGAAACAAGAAAAATGTTTTATCAGCAAAGCGCACGTTTGATTGTGAAAACAGATGATAAAAATGCGCAAGAAGTTGCTAGCGAAATTATTAAAAATTTAAAAGATAACTTTGAAAATTTACCACAATAGGTTATTCTTGTACTATTAAATTGCAATAAGAAAGAAGAGAGGTGATTTTTTTGAGTCGTATGGATCGACATAAAAAATTGCGTGAAGAGATTAAAAAAGGGAACACACCGGTTGAAAAAAAGGAGTCTTCAATTTTTAGAAAAGAAAAGAAAAAAGAAGTGGAAGAAGAATATACTGCTTATCAAGACTACGATGATGCGTTTGAATATGATGAACCATTAACGAAAAAAGAACGCAAAAAAGCCAAAAAACAAGCGAAAAAACAAAAGAAGATACGAAAAAAGAAAAAACGTCACCCACTGCGTTGGATTGTTGGTCTTTTGGTGTTGGTTTTACTTGCGGCAATTGGCAACTTCCTTTTTGGTTTGACTTTAGGTGGGGACAATCCTCATGCGAACCAAAGTAACTTTAATGGTGTGGCAAGTGCAAATGGTGCGAATAATATTTTAATTTTAGGAACAGATGCACGTGTTGGACAAGACAGTGGTTCCACTCGTTCAGACTCAATTATGATTTTGCAACTAGATGGACCAGGAAGAAAACCTCGCTTACTTTCAATTATGCGTGATACCTTGGTAACTATTCCAAATGTCGGGCAGAATCAAAAAATTAATAGTGCCTTTACTATTGGCGAACAAAACAATCATCAAGGGGCTGAATTAATGCGTGAGACCATCAAGGAAAACTTTGGTATTGATTTACGTTACTATGCGATGGTTGATTTTGCTTCATTTGCGAAAATTATTGATACACTCTTTCCAAGTGGAGTAAAGATTGATGCACAATTTGCCACAGTTAATGGACAAGTCGTCTCCTCAGTTGAAGTCCCAGATGATTTGTCACAAGTAGGTGATGGTCCTATTCCAACGCAAACCATTCATGTAGGTGAGCAAAGAATGAGCGGCCAAACTTTATTAAACTATGCTCGTTTCCGTCATGATGATGAAAATGATTTTGGACGTGTGAAAAGACAACAACAAGTCATGCAAGCTATTACTAGCCAATTGCGCAATCCAATGACCGTTTTTAATGGTTCTCGTGCATTAGGGCAAGTTGTTGGGTTTACTTCAACGGATGTGCCAAATACTTACATTTTGTCACAGGTCTTAAATGTCTTATTAGGTGCAAATGAATTTGAACGACTAACCGTACCGATTGAAGGACAATTTACAAATGCACTGGATTGGTATGGTGGTGAAGGACTATTAATTACCGATTGGAATGCGACCATTAATAGCATCAATAGCTTTTTAGGTCAATAGTTTAAATGAGAAGTTGCTTTTAAGGCTCTTCTCATTTTTTTATGTTAGAATGTGAAAAACTATTAGGAGGAGAAAATTTGGAAGAAAAAAGACATTATCCATTTGATTTATTTATGATTGCTTTGGGAACAGCTATTTATGCGTTTGGTTTAGTTGTATTTAACATCCCCAATGAATTAGCCGAAGGTGGTTTGACAGGGGTAACACTGATTTTACGTGCTTTATTTGGCATTAACCCTGCTTGGACTTCTTTGATATTAAATGTACCGATTATTTTACTTGGTGGAAAATTTTTAGGCAAAAGAAGTTTCTTTTATACCATTTTTGCTACTGCTACAATGTCTTTATTTCTAGGGATTTGGCCATTATTTCATATCAACATTTCCGTTGGCGATGATATGTTGATTGCCGCTATTTTTGCTGGACTTGCCGCTGGTGTTGGTCTAGGTTTGGTCTTTCGTGTTGGGGGTACAACAGGAGGATCTGATGTGATTGGGCGCATTTTAGAAACAAGATTAGGCATTCCAGTTGGTAGAACACTGTTTGGCATTGATATTTTGGTTTTGAGTGCATCATTAATTTACATTGATATTCAACACATGATGTACACCTTAATTGCAACCTTTGTGGCTGTCCAAATTATTGATAGCGTGCAAAATGGTGGCTATGCCGTGCGTGGTATGTTAATTATTTCTGATAAAAGTGAGGAAATTGCTCAAGGAATTATGGAGTTACTCGGTCGTGGTGTAACCTTTCTTGATGGAGAAGGTGGTTTTTCTCATGTCGAAAAGAAAATTGTTTATGTGGTTTTAAGCCCTAGAGAAATTTTGGATGTTAAGCGTATGGTCATCGAAGAAATTGATGAAAGAGCCTTTATTTCAGTGATGAATGTGCATGAAGCGATTGGTGAAGGATTTTCTTATGATCGTCCTAAAAAGCAAAAGAAGTTTTCATTTACGAAAACATAAGTCTAGATTTGTTGCGCTAGTTGTTATTACTTTCGATTTAGTACATCGTAAGTTAAATTGAAGTTGGAAAGAAAGACGTTTGTGAATTGTAAGACTGCGAATTTTCGGCTGGCTTGGCTCTGCGCTTAGGGTGGTTTACCTTGCTGTAGCCGGACCGGTTCCATAACTTTTCAAGAAGGGCACTTGAAAAGGTATTACACCTCGCAAGCCTACAAGACCAAGTAACCGCTGAAGCGC
>JAITWV010000203.1 GCA_031285105.1 Streptococcaceae bacterium
ATGGCGGGATTATCCAAACCTATGCCACCGATTTAAATCCAGGCAAACAAATCACGCCAATTATTGAAGAATTAACAGGTATCAACAACAAACGTGTCAAAAAAGCCCCTTATTTTGAAGATGTGGCAGATACACTTTATGCCTTATTACAAGATACGGTTTTTGTTGCGCATAATATTCATTTTGACTTTCATTTTTTAAATTCAGAATTTAAGCGAGCTGGTTTAGCTAGTATGAGTAATTATGGAGTTGATACAGTTGAATTGGCTCAAATTTTCTTGCCAACTCAAAGCTCTTATAAATTAAATGAATTAGCCAAAGCCCTTGATTTAGTACATGAAAATCCACACCAAGCTGATAGTGATGCGTTTGTGACGGCTGGTTTGTTGTTAAAAATCGAAGAATTAATTCAACAAATACCCATCCAAACATTAAAACAAATTGTCGCCTTAGCCGATGTTTTAACAATGGATAATAAGTTATTTTTAGAAAATCGCTTGAATAAACGTTTGTTAAAAAGTGCTGAAAAATTACCAAAACATTTGCATACAGTTGATGGATTGGTGTTATGTAAGCCGAATGAAAAAACGATAAAAGCCAATGTTGCTAAAAAATACCCAAAATATAAAAAGCAAAAACAACAAATTTTTGGCGAATTACTAGAGTATCGCGAAGAACAAGCTAGATACATGAATATGGTCTACAATCATTTTTCTAGTATAGACACCAGTAAGAATTTATTTGTCGAAGCCTCCACAGGTATTGGTAAAACGTTAGGTTATTTATTGCCCTTAGCGTACCTTGCAACCAAAGAAGAAAAAGCGATTATTGCCACACCGTCTATTTTGCTACAGAATCAATTGATGCAAAAAGATTTACCAATCATTGAAAAACTTTTACCAGATAGTTTCCAAGCGACTTTAGTCAAAAGCCCCAAGCACTATTTGGATTTGACAAGATTTAAAAGCTCCTTAATTCGTGGCTTAAAGCAAAAACAATACCGGATGTATCAAATGAGTGTCTTGGTTTGGTTGACAAATACGCAAACAGGAGATTTTGAGGAATTAAATTATCTAAGCTTAAACCATTCTTTCTTTGAGCAAGTCCAACATCGAGGCATGAAATATTTAGACCCATTTTCACCATTTTACACCGTTGATTTTTTAAAACGGGTGAATGATCAAATGGAAGAAAGCAACATTTTAATTGTGAACCATGCCTATTTGGCACAAGAAAACAATCGAGTGGCGTTTTCATTGCCAAAATCAAAGTATTTATTAATTGATGAAGTGCATCACTTGCCTAATACATTAACGAATGTGACTAGGGAAAAAGTGGAGTTAAATAGTTTTACAAGACGTATGAAATACTTTGCGGAAGAAGAAAATTATGAGGAACTTTTCAAACTATTGTCAAATCAAACGCTGAATCAAAGGCTACATTTATTTAGAATGTTAGCATATGAGACATCTGAGCAGTTGGTACAGTTCATTAGCAAAATTCATCGTTTTATTCCAAGCGGGACACAAATGGAGGATATTTATATAGATGAGCAGATGATTCAATCAATGAATATTCGTCCTTTATTTACACGAATCAAGAAAAATATTCGCCAGTTAATTGAGCTAAGTAAAAACATGGAGCAAGAAGTTTTAGCCACACAAGCACACTATTCAAGTTTTGAGAAATTTTACCTGCAAAACTATTTTGATTTTGGTAATGCACTAGAAAAAGCATTGGCGACTTTTGAGGTGTTTATCAATGAATGGAGCCAAAATTATGTGAAATGGCTGTTTATCAACCCACGTTATCAAACATTGAATTTGAGTGTCCAAGATTTTGATAAGAATTTAATTGAGAGTGCGAAATGGTATGAGCGTTTTGAAAAAATTGTTTATACCAGTGGAACGTTAAAAATCGGTAATAATCATAAATACCTTCCATTGTCCTTAGGGGTAAAAGACTATGAAATGAAACGAATTCCTTTATCTTTTGATTATAAAAACCAAGCAAAAATTTTCATAGCACAAGACTTTGGCATAATTGGCGATGAGGAAATAGACGAAATGGCAAAAAAAATAGCCCAAACAGTTATTCAATTCAGTGAAAAGATAGATGAGTCAATGCTATTTTTATTTACCAGTCATGAATTACTAGCTAAAACGCGCGAAATTGTTCGAATAAAATTGGAAGAAACAGGTCGATTGTTACTAGCTCATAATTTTAATGGCAATCGTTCAAAAATCCTTAAAACTTTTCAAACCAATAAAGGAGCCATTTTGTTTGGAGCGGACTCTTTTTGGGAAGGAATAGACTTAGCAGGAGACACATTAAAAATCATTGTTGTCACTCGTTTGCCTTTTGAAAATCCTCAACGCATTATGACCAAAAAGTATTATGAATACCTTGAATCTAAAGAGATTTCACCTTTTGACAGTGTGAACTTACCAAAAGCAGGTTTGCGCTTAAGACAAGGATTAGGACGTTTAATTCGTTCAAAAGATGATAAAGGGGTGATGCTTATTTTAGACCAACGTATTTCGACAAAAAATTATGGCAAACGCTTGTTAAATGTTTTTCCGAAAGATATTGAGATAAAACCAATGAATTCTCATAATATAGTAGAACAAATCAAGGAATTTTTGTTATAATAAGCAAAATGTTATTAGGAATAAAGATTGTTACTTTAGTACATCGTAATTGAATTGGTGTTTGTGAAATGAGTAAGACTTTAAGGCTTTCTTCATTTACGAGTTTTCGCATTTGGGCTGCGGACTGGCTCGACGGTGTGGCTGCTGTGGCGAGACGGAAGCAGCTTTT
>JAITWV010000288.1 GCA_031285105.1 Streptococcaceae bacterium
AAATTTCAAACAGGCAATTGGGAAGAAACACAGGGAAAATACATACAGGAGAGAAGAGATATGGATACAAGAGCAACTTGGCAAAAAGAAGCTTACGAACAAGCGGTTAAAGAAATCCAAAACCGTCAAAAGCAAGCTTAATTATCCAAATAAAAAATGTAGCGAAGGAGAAGTCGCTACATTTTTTGCGTTACAGCGTATGTTTTACTTTTTTTCGATTATCCTTTATTTTGATAATCACCCCA
This sequence comes from Streptococcaceae bacterium, assembly GCA_031285105.1. Classification (GTDB taxonomy): domain Bacteria; phylum Bacillota; class Bacilli; order Lactobacillales; family Streptococcaceae; genus JAITWV01. The sequence continues at coordinate 246 of JAITWV010000288.1, forward strand.
ATTTGCCCTTCAGGATGATGATCCAGTGACAAGCGATTAATTCTTGTTTCAAAAATATCGCCATAACCAAAAAATAAAAATTGTGCCAATCGTTCATTTTTGTTTCTTGGCACATAACCAATTTTTGCTTCTTGATAATAAATCGCAACAGCATTGTGGTCATTAGGATTATCTGGTTCTGCTACTAGATGCAGTATTGTTCCATGTTTTAATTCTTCTAAGACATCCAATCCATCCCAAAAAGTAAAACCTGCTAAATGAAAATCCATAAAATGTCTGCTTGGAGTAAACATATAATCCACCTCTTTTTTATTTTTATTATACACTATTAAAATGAAGCGCATGCAAAAACTATTTACTTTTGTAGCAAAAGAGGTAAAATAATTTATCGAGGTGTAAAAATGAAGAATAAAAAAGTTTTACCAGGTATTTTACTAAGTTTCATCGTTGGTATCATCAGTTATTTGCTGAATCTTTACGTATTTAAAGGTTTCGGTGCTGGAACAATTGCCATTTTATTAGGAATTATTTTAGGAAATGCTTACTTTCATCAACCAGTCTTATTTAAAGGTACCGCCTGGTCGGAAAAAAAATTATTAGAGTATTCAGTGGTTTTATTAGGAGCAACTGTTACATTTGAAACGATTGCTAAACTAAGACTCAGTGGCATGGCGTTTATTGTTATCCAACTAATAGCCACCATTGCTTTTGTGTTATATCTAGGAAAAAAATTAGGATTCTCAACTGGTTTAGCAAGATTAATGGCAGCTGGCAATGCGGTTTGTGGTTCAAGTGCAATTGTGGCTGTTGAACCAATGTCTGGTGCGACTTCTGAGGAAAAAGGAACGAGTATTACATTAGTCAATTTGATGGGGACAGCATTAATGTTACTTTTGCCCTCATTAAGTGGTTTGTTTTTTGGACAAAATATGCTTTTAAGAGGAGCATTAATCGGTGGAACAGTCCAATCGGTCGGACAAGTGGTTGCCTCAGGTGCCATGATTGGTGAAGAAGCTGCAACTAGCGCAACTTTATTTAAAATTTTGCGAATCGTTTTATTAGTCTTTGTCGTTTTATTCTTTGGACGTTTGAACAAAAAACAAACAGCTCAAGTCCAAACTAAAACCAAAAAATCGACCTTTCTTCCGTGGTATGTCATTGGATTTACCTGTTTATTATTAATTAATTCTTTTTTCCGTTTGCCAAGTGAGGTAAGTTTGAGCGCCAAAACGATTGCTAGTTGGTGTGAGATCATTGCATTAGCTGCGATTGGTTTGAGGTTGAACTTAGTGGAATTTTTTAAAGCTGGAAAACAATTGCTTTTTTACGGGTTAGCAACGATTGTGTTTCAAGTTGTTTTAGCTGTTTTGTTGATTTTTATTATTTTTTAAAGAAAAATGGAGCTGAAATTTATCAGTCTCCATTTTTTCATTATTTCTAACTAATCTTAGCAATCTTCCCTTGTTCAATATAAACCATCAAAATCGAAATATCAGCAGGATTCACTCCAGAAATACGACTAGCTTGAGCGATGGTTTCTGGACGAATTTTACTTAATTTTTGACGTGCTTCGGTTGCTAGTGAATTAATCGCATCATAGTCAATCATCTCAGGAATGCGTTTTTCTTCCATGCGTTTTAATTTGTCGACTTTATCCATTGCTTTTTTGATGTATCCTTCGTATTTCAGTTGGATTTCAATTTGTTCAATGGTTTTGTCTTCCAAGTTTTCTGCAGCGTCACCCACAAATTTGACCACATCTTTATAACTTACTTCTGGGCGTTTTAAGAATTGGGCACCACTCATGGCATCTTGTAATGCTTTATAACCCATCGCTTCAACTTTTGCATTGGTTTGTGCATTTGGTTTTAATTTTTCAGCATTAAGTCGTTTTAATTCATTTTCTACTTGGTATTTTTTGATTTGGAAAGTTTCCCATTGTGCATCTTTAACTAAACCAATTGCACGTCCCATCTCAGTTAAACGCATATCGGCATTGTCATGACGCAAAATCAAACGGTACTCCGCACGACTTGTTAATAAACGGTAAGGTTCAGTTGTGCCTTTAGTTACTAAATCATCAATCATTACCCCGATATAAGCATCTGATCGTTTCAAAACAAAGGGTTCTTTTCCTTGAACTTTCAATGCTGCATTAATACCAGCCACAATCCCTTGACCAGCTGCTTCTTCATAACCTGATGTACCGTTCGTTTGGCCGGCTGTATAAAGTCCTGAAATTAATTTGGTTTCAAGTGTTGGTCGTAATTGATGCGGACGAACGATATCATATTCAATCGCATACCCAGTACGCATAATTTTGGCATTTTCTAATCCTTCAATTGAATGAATCAACTCTTTTTGCACATCTTCTGGTAAAGAAGTAGAAAGACCTTGCACATAAATTTCCTCTGTTTTTTTGCCTTCTGGCTCTAAGAACAATTGGTGACGCTCTTTGTCTTCAAAACGCACAATTTTATCTTCAATAGAAGGACAATAACGTGCACCCACACCCTCAACAATTCCTGTAAACATTGGGGCACGGTGTAGATTATTTTTGATAATGCTGTGTGAGGTTTCATTGGTATAAGTTAACCAACATGAAACTTGTTCTTTTAAGTAATCACTGTCTTTTGAAGCAAATGAAAAGTGATTAGGCGCCACATCTCCTGGTTGTTCTTCAGTGACCGCGTAATTAATCGAAGAAGCTTTAACACGTGGAGGCGTTCCTGTTTTAAAACGTTCCATTTCTAAGCCTAATTCTTTCAAATTATCCGCTAGACCAATCGAAGGCAATGAATTATTAGGACCTGAAGAATATTTCAAATCCCCAATAATAATTTCTCCACGTAAAGAAGTACCCGCCGTGATAATGACCGCACTAGAAGAATAACGAGCACCAGTTGTTGTTTGTACACCTTTGACCACATTATCTTCCACAATCAAACGCTCCACAATTCCTTGACGAAGGGTTAAATTTTCTTCTTCTTCAATCGTGTGTTTCATTTCATATTGATATTCCACTTTATCCGCTTGAGCACGTAACGCACGAACAGCTGGGCCTTTACCAGTATTCAACATACGCATTTGGATATAAGTTTTATCAATATTGCGCCCCATTTGACCACCTAAAGCATCAATTTCACGCACCACCACTCCCTTAGCTGGACCCCCAACTGATGGATTACATGGCATGAAAGCAACCATATCAAGATTAATTGTTAATAATAAAGTTTCACAACCAAGACGAGCACTCGCCAAAGCTGCCTCACTACCGGCATGACCTGCCCCAACGACAATCACATCAAAGTGTTCGGCATTAAACGTTTCAACCATTTTTTCTTCCTCCAATTTGTACATAAAAAAGTAGCCAAAAAACCAAAGACATAAAAGCATCTTCGAGTTCTTTCACTACTCAAAATTCTTATTTAACTGTGTGAAAATATATCATAAATTTCATTGCAATTCAAGGATATTAGATTGCAAAATCGTAACATCTTTATTATCCTCGTAATCTTTAAACGTCTGTAAGAAACTATACCTGTTATGCTAGTTGCATTTTAATGCTCACTTTAGTACATCGTAGGTTAAATTGATGTTGGAAAGAAGGTCGTTTGTGAATTATGGACTGCGAATTTTCGGCTGGCTTGGATCTGCGCTTAGGGTGGTTTACCTTGCTGTAGCCGGACCGGTTCCATAACTTTTCAAGAAGGGCACTTGAAAAGTTATTACACCTCGCAAGCCTACAAGACCGAGTAACCGCTGAAGCGC
>JAITWV010000294.1 GCA_031285105.1 Streptococcaceae bacterium
GGTTTTCATTAATATAAAAAGATAAAATTTCAAAACAACTAAGATACTTTTTAGGAACGATTGAAATACCACTTAGAAAAGTTGATTGCTAAAGATATTTATGAGGCGAAAGTGGATAAATGGTCTGGTAAATGGCCTGAGTTGCAAGTGGTCGAATGGTAATTCAGTTTGGTGACTTGTTTTGAGAATTTCAATGCTAGACTATTTATTTTAAGTGTAAAATAATTAACCAAAACTCCGCATTTTTAATTAAGTGTGGAGTTTTTCATATTGTCTAAAATATTTAAAAGAAGTCGGAAAATCGCTTGGTAGTACACTCCCAATGAAGCTATTGTTTGCACAATACCTTCATTCCTTATAAGAGAAAAATATTTTTAATAATACATAATTTAAAATTGAAACGCGTTGCAAATAGTGATTCCTAAGCCTTCGCAAACCATTGTTATATAAGTGTCTTGACACCAGCAAATAAAGAATTTTGAGCAAAATATATTTGTCTAGATATAGAATAAAAAATCTTATTACCAAACTTTTGAAAAAGAATTTGTTAAATCAAATAACAGTTTATCTCGGAAATAATTCGCTTTTTTAAAACGATGATTTACATGGTGTTTGTTTTATCAGATTTTTCCCATAATTATAAATTAATGATTGATAGCAAAATGACTCATTGCAAGGAGGAGCAAAAAAATGAAATATACTTAAAGAGATATATTTAAACATATCCAATTTTCAAAAAATTTATCTAACAGAGGAAAAGAAAATGGAAGAATTAATTAAAACCTTACTCAAACAACTTATCAAGGCTTTTATTCAAACAGAACAAGGACAAGCATTAAAAGAACAGGCCTCAGCGTATGCAATGAGTCTTGGACATGAAGGTGCAGAATTTATAAAAGCGGAAAATGAGTATTATAAGAATTTAACTGGAGAAGGGTATTCAGAAATCATTCGGTCAGGGATAGTGGCTGCATCAGATGCATTAGTATCTGGAATACTTCCTGGAGTCGGTGGTGTAATTGCTCTTGCGACAAGTGCGGGAGCTATCTGGTATATGTATGTAAAAATTAATAACGTATTTGGTATTAAATTCTCAGAAAACATGGGGAAAACAATTGCTGGTGGAGTAGCAGCAAATCTAGCCTCAACTCTTGCTGTATATATTGGAGCTGCTTTGGTTGGTTCATTAGTTCCAGGTTTGGGTGTGATTTTATTACCGGTAATTATCTTTGCTAGTACGATTGTTGCTGCAGTTGTTTATTTGCAATTATGTATACAGTTATTTAGCAAATATAATAACTCACAAATTGAAAGTTTAGATGATGATACACTTCATAGTGAAATTAAAGCATCAATTGCCAAAGTAGATACTAAATCTCTTTTTAAAGATGCTTTTAAAGAAGGAAAAAAACTTAAGAATGAAATCAAATCAAGTGCGAAAAATGAAGATGAGATTTCAGAGTTTCAATCTTTTACGAGTAATGATACACAATCAGTAAGATTTTGTTCTAATTGTGGAGCTCAGATAGAAGCAGTTGAAGCGAAATTTTGTCCGAATTGTGGCGCAAGAATAAATCCATAAAAAGAAACGATGCAACACTAGTGATATAATTTAAAAACATTGCGAAGATTGATTTCTAAGTTTACTTAAACTCTTGTTGTAGTTGTGTTTTTACTCAAATAAACAAAGAGCATTAAGTAGGAAAGGAATGATTATACCATGATCAAAAAAAGGTTATTGGGTGTCATCAGTGTGATAGGGATGCTCATTCTACTTTCAGGATGCCAAATGTTTCGCCCCCTTACACAAGAAAATAAACCCACGCAAGAGTCCGTGTCAATTGATACAATCAATTCTTATGAAGCCTTGCTAAGACAAGCGAGAACCCTTGCAGATGATGGGAAATACAAAGAGTCCAATGAAACACTGGCACAAATACCTGTAACTGATTTAGGTAAAAAGGGGATGGAGTCTTTAAAGGTAAGTGTGAATGCACTGATGGATTCCAATACGAAAGCTTTAGAAGAGGCTCAAAATCAGCCTGTTAAAAATAAATCAAGTACAAGCACCATTCAAACAGATGAAACCCCACCTGCAAAACAAGATTTTGGACAATTTGCAACCGTCTATTATTTCTACTATCAAGCACAAGGAAATCATCAATATAGGTTGACCATTTCACCCAATGGAGATGTCCTTCAAGAAGGAGTCACACAAAATCAAGCTACAGCTAGTGGTAGTGCGATGATTTCTTCTTACCGTGCGGATGTATTAAGTTATGTTATTAACGAACGTGTTCCTTCATCAAAACCAGCAACTAAAACAATTACGTCAGATGTACAAATTATTGTGACTTGGGAGAATGGGGAACAACAGACCTTTTATGGATATACGACCAATATTGGTCAAATTGCCTTAACGGATGGTATATCAAACAATGGTAGTGTGAATGAAGTGTGGATGACGAATCGGTAATTGGAAGTTTATCTATCACTCAAAAGACAAAAATGACCGTAGTCGATAACGATTGCGGTCATTTTTTGTTTGTTTACCCTGTACTAAAGTGACAACCAATTAACAGCTCGAAATCTTTTTTGAAAAAATTACGATGTACTAGGGTGTGTCCCAACATCAATTAAAAGGAGAGTCAAAAACAAAGTATACGCTTTTTCTATCCAACCTTCCCAACAACCTTATCCACAAACACCTGAATAATCCCCTTATCATCTTGCGTCAGTTTCAAAGTTCCTTGCCCACCAAACAAATGATAATTTCTCACACCAGCTTTAAATGACAAGCTATCCAAGACATCAATTCCCTTATCTTTTAAATAATCAGCCATTTTTCCAGTGCCGTTAATATGCCCGCTTGTCGTAAAAATAGCCACTGCTTTAACTTTTTCATAGGATAGACTATCAAGGAATTTTTTCATGTTTTTATCGATATCAAACATATAAACACCACCGCCGATAAACAATAAGTCGACCATATCGGGCAATTTCTCTTCGATTGGTGCTTGGGGTATATTAAGAATTTTCGAGATTTCTTGTGCAACTGCCAATGTGTTGCCTCCGCGTGATTGATACCTAATTTCAGCCTTCATAAAATCACATCCTATTTCATTTATTTCTCTTATTTTATTATTTAATATGAAATTTGTCAGCTTAAATTGTAAAAAAATCGCCATTTCAATAAAAAATTTGAAATGACGACTTTTTTTGTTTTATTTTAACCTAATTTGTTGAAATCAACAGCAATCTTTGCACCAACAACGGCATTATTTTTCACTAAGGCGATATTTGACTCCAAAGATTTCCCACCAGTTGCTTCTTTGATTGCGCCTAATAAAAATGGTGTGGAGTCTTTGCCTGAAATTCCTTGAGATGCTGCATCAAGTAGAGCTTTTTCAATTGCTCCATTAATGAAGTCCTCATCCATTGACCACTCATCAGGAATTGGGTTGGCAATCACTGCTCCACCATGTAAATGTAAATCCCATTTAGCTTTCATCGTTTGAGCAATCATTTTCGTGTCATCCATATTGTATTCTAAATGAATGTTTGATTTATTATTGAAAAATGATGGCAATACGTCAGTTTTGTAGCCTAAAACAGGTACGCCTTTTGTTTCAAGGTATTCCATTGTTAAGTTTAAGTCTAAAATTGATTTTGCCCCTGCACAGATGACCGCTACATCCGTTGTTGCTAGTTCTTCTAAGTCAGCTGAAATATCCATTGTCGTCTCAGCTCCACGGTGCACGCCACCAATTCCACCTGTCACAAAGAATTTAATATCAGCCATTGCTGCACAAATCATTGTTGCTGCAACAGTTGTCGCTCCTAATTTTTTACTAGCAATAATATAGCCAATATCACGACGAGAAACTTTAGCCACGTCTTTTGCATCGCCAAACATTTCTAATTCTTCATCAGATAAACCGATTTTGATTTTTCCGTCAATTAAAGCGATAGTTGCTGGCACAGCACCATTGTCACGCACGATTTGTTCAACTTCACGAGCAGTTTGTACGTTTTGTGGATATGGCATACCATGTGAGATGATCGTTGATTCTAAGGCAACGATTGGTAATCCTTGTTCTTTTGCTGCTTTTACTTCTTGGGATAAGACGATATATTCTTTCATTTTATATTTCTCCTTGTGTAATGGCTTGAATTTCTTTGATTAGTTGATTTTTTGTTAATTCTGGACGCACGGTATATTCAGACTCGACAGTTTTGAGCGCGTTTAATGTTGCTTGTTCAAGTGTTTTTTCTAAAGGTAACTCGTTTAGCCACCCATCGATGACCGCAGAGCAAAAGGCATCACCAGCACCTGTTACATCCACAACTTTTTCGGATTTAAAAGCAGCTTGATAGGCAGTTTCGCCATTTTGATTGACCGCTAAAACACCTTCGCAACCTCTAGTGATAATGACGTTTTCAACACCGAGCGTTAACCATTTTTTCGCACAATTTTCCCAACTTACACCAGAGTCAATGGTTTGTTTAAAGAAAGTTTCAGACTCATCTTGATTGGTAATTAGCCATGTTAATCCAGTTAAGTCTTGTGGGAGATTGCGTATTTTTGGCGATGAAACTGGGATGAAAATTAATGGTTTATTATTGGTATTAGCAAAATGAAGCAAATACTCAAGTGTTTCTTTTGGTGAATTTAAATCAGCGACGATACATTTGGCACTTTGTAGCAGTTTTTCTTTTTGAACCAACACTTCAGGAAGTAAATGTTGGTAAGCATCCATATCGGCTAAAGCAACAAAAAGTGATCCATCATCTTCTAAAATGGCTGTATATGAACCCGTAGCAACCATCTCCATTTGTGTGCTATACGAAAAGTCCATGAACCCTTCAGACTCTTTTTTGATAAAATTAAAATCAGCATCAAAACCAGCAATTGTAACCATGGAAACATTCCAACCTAGACGTCCTAAATTTTCAGCAATGTTTCTTGCCACCCCACCAACTGATTGGGAAGAGTTCGCAGGATTTGATGTATGTGCTTGGATCTTTTCTTTACTATAAATTTTGCGATCGACATTCGCCCCTCCAATTGCCACGATTGGTTCTTGCGAGTTGACGATATAGGCTTTACCCAAAAGATAATTTTTCTCAACTAAAGAAGAAATAATATTGGCAGCAGCTGATCTGGATAACTGAATTTTGGCTGCAATTTCTAATTGAGAAATAAAGGGATTTTCGCTGATTAAAGCTAGTACTCTTTCTTCATTAGCATTTAGTTTTTTCATATAGTTCACCTCTTTTCAAACATTTGTCTTTTTGAAATAAACATTTGTCATAAAAGGAGTATAACACGTTGAGAAAGCGTTGACAATGTTATAATATATAAAAAATAGAAAGTAGGAATTTACATGGCAATTATCGGAATTTTGGGCACGCCATTTAATATAATAGAAGAAAAACCGTTTTGGTGGAATAAAGTGGTTTACACTAGACAAGGATTTATTGATGTTTTCCAAAAATTAGGACATACGGCAATAATCATTCCTGTGGATAAACCAGAAAATGTGAAACAATACATTGATATCGTTGACCGCGTTTTGTTAACTGGAGGCAGTGATGTGTCCCCGATTAGTTATGGAGAAGATCCACATCCAAGCCTGGGGGTCACCAATATTGAGCGTGATTTGTTTGAGTTTGCGGCAATTGAAGAGGCAATGAAACAAGACAAGCCAGTTTTAGGGATTTGTCGAGGAATGCAAATTATGAATGTTTACCTTGGCGGAACGCTTTATCAAGATTTAAATGAGGCAAATTTTGCAATCAAGCATTTACAAGCCCCAACCCCACAAGAATATCCAAGTCACTCGATTAGTGTGGATGTGAACAGCTCGTTGTCATTTTTACCAAATCATTATATGGTCAATAGTTTTCATCATCAAGGAGTTAAAAAGTTAGCCCCAAGTTTAAAAGCAATTGCTCATGCAGCTGATGGTATTGTTGAAGCGGTGGAAGGCAAGGAAAAACGTTTACTAGGTGTTCAATGGCATCCAGAGGCGACTTGGTTTAATAAGAAGGAAGATAAAGAAGTTTTTAGGTATTTTGCAGAAGATATGTAAAGAATTTGATGTAAGAATGAATCTTCGTTTAACTAGGTGCTTTCAAACCTAAGCTAAACGAAGATTCAACCTTAGTCCCCCATTTTATGTTTATATTCTTCTAATGATAATCCATAATATTCAGATAAGACAAGTTGCTCATCTTTACCAACAGCCCAAATTTGGCCCAGATGGTTCATCCCGATTTTTTCCATTACACGTCCTGATTTCGGATTTTTGCTATCATGATGTGAGATAATTGCTTTTATATCTAATTCATTAAAACACAAATCACGCAAACACGCGGCGGCTTCTGGCATGTAGCCTTTCCCCAAAACATTTTTTGCTAGCACCCAACCAAATTCAGCGATTATTTTTTGACCTAGACGAATATCAATTGCACCAATAAATTTCCCTGAGCTTTTTTCAACGATTCCCCAACTTGTTAGATAGTTTGGCATGAAAAAATCGGCAATGGATTTTTCAGTGTCTTCAATGCTTTGATGTACTGGAAAAGTTAAATATTCAACTACGTCTAAATCACTAGCATATTCAAACATCCTTGGAGCATCTTCAATTTGAATTTTTCTTAAAATCAATCTGGTTGTTTCAAGTGTTTGGTTTTTGGCTAAAATATAATTTGTATTATTCATAAAATTTATCCTTTTCATTTTCTAGTCGATTAAATTCTCTAGCTAAGGCGAAAAAATAATCTGATAAGCGGTTGATGAATATCAAAATTTCTTCATTCACCATTTCTTCTTCCAGCAACTTTACAATTTTGCGTTCAGCATTTCGCGTGATTGTTCGAGCGATATGAGTATCACTAGCTAAAAGTGTGCCACCTGGTAAGATAAATTTTTTGATTGGTTCACTTAAATTAGTATATAGATCAATTTTTTCTTCAAGAAATCTGCTAGAACCTACTTTTAGATAAAATTCTCCTTTTTCGCTTGCTAAATCTGTTTGCATATCAAATAATAAATGTTGAATTTTTTCCAAATCATTCGCTATTTCAGGGTGTTTTTCTTTGGATTGAGCAATAATTCGTCCAATCCAAGAATTTAAATAATCTAGCGTTCCATAACTTTCCACTCGCTTACTAGCTTTAGAAACACGTTTGCCACCAACAAGACTGGTTTTTCCTTTATCGCCACTTTTTGTATATATTTTCAAGATATCCCTCCTCATATAAAGAGTATAACAAAAAAGAAAGCCTAGTGAAATCCACCAAGCTTTCTAAGTTTGTAATAATTATTTACCTTCTTGAGCAGCACGTGTTTGCGCAGCTACTTCTTCAGCAAAGTTATCTTCACGTTTTTCAATACCTTCTCCAACTTCAAAACGAACGAATGAAACTACATTCGCGTTGATTGATTCCATGAATTGACCAACTGTTTTGCTGTCGTCTAATACATAACCTTGAGCTAATAATGTGTACTCTTGGTCGATTTGAGTGTTATCGCGAACGAATTTGTCTAATTGACCAGGAACGATTTTATCCCAGATTTTTTCAGGTTTGCCTTGTTCAGCTAATTCTTGTTCTAATTTAACTTTTTCAGCAGCCATAACTTCGTCAGTTAATTGTAATTCTGATCCAAAGTCGATTTGACGTAAGAAAGGTTTACCAGTACGTTTGCGGTCTTCATTTTCGATGTCGATACGAGCTTTTAATGCTGTAGTTTCAGCTTCGATAAATGCTGGATCAAGGTCTTTATATGAAAGAACTTGTGGTTTCATAGCTGAGATGTGCATTGCTACTTGTTTAGCAATTGTTGCATCAGCGCCTTCAACAACGTTAATAACACCAATACGTCCACCACCGTGAGTGTAAGCACCAAATACTTGATTGTCCGTTTTTTCGATAATAACAAAACGACGGAAAGCAATTTTTTCACCGATTACTTGTGTAGCTTCGATGTATGCTGCTTCCAAAGTTTCACCTTTAGCGTTTGTTAAAGCCATTAATTCT
>JAITWV010000327.1 GCA_031285105.1 Streptococcaceae bacterium
ACAATCGAGGCGAACTATCAGAAAAAAGCATCAGACATCAGATATTTAGGCTCAATTCAGGAAAAAGACTATAATAAAGTCAAAGAGTTATCCAATCAATCGCAAGAGGTTGATTATACTAAATCAAACAGAGTAATGACTTCCGTGATCGACACATTTTCAACTCTTTCTAAAACGAACGAATTAAAAGAAAGCCAGCTTGCTGTCGAAAACAACAAGAACAATCTTGAAGATGAACCGTTTAATTTCTTATTTGGCTGGACGAAAGACTTTAATGTTGAAGAATATTCTATGAATGGTGCATTTACTGAAGAATTGCAGTTAAACAAAGACTTAGAAATTTTTGGTAGAGGAGCGAACAACGGTAAAATTGAAACACTCAATTATTTCTCTGTTTTTAGAACTAGAGATATTGACAGCAATAATTCTCAGCAAACTGCCGAGTTAGTATATTTATACGATGTGATATTCAATCCTGCAACCGAAAAAATCGAAATGCTTGTTTCAATCGGATTAGATGTAAACAATAATAGCGGACTTCAAGTCGAGGGACTGACTGATTTTAACGCACAGTAAAGGAGAACTTCATGGAACTAATCGGACATGATTTTAAAGTGAAAAGCAAGATGTTTGATTATCCTTTGACCGTTCATGTGATCAAGGAATACGATAAATCAGTGGTTGCTGAAATTGTTGACTATGATGAACAAGATAAAGGTCGGGTGCTTGACAAAAACAGCAAAATTGTCGTTTCAATCAAGGCTTTAGAAGAAATTGTCGCTTAGAATATCAATTAATTATAAATTTTAATTGACAACAAGTGTAATTTCAGATAGATTACAGGCGAAGAAAAACAGCAAGATATTTGCTGGTAGAAAGAGAGTTTTTTAAATGGCATTTATTCTAGCTATACTAACAACTATAATTTTAATCGTTTTTATGTTTGCGATAGGTTTTAATGGATCGGTTTTAGGACTTGTTGGTGGTATATTTGGGGTTGTTCTCGTTGTTCCGCTATTTACAGTTATATACCTTATATACAAAGCCATATTTTTTATTTTATCTTCACTTGGTGGAGTTATAGGTGGGCTATTTTTAGGTTTATTTTCATCGGTTGGCTTCACGGTTGCTTTTATTCTTATCGTAGCACTAGTAGTATGGTATGCGACAAGCGTGATTAAACGTGCATTTTGGTTTTGAAGAAAGGAAACAGCAGGTATGAAATATTCAAGATTTGAATTTGTTGGCGAAAATCCTTCTGCATTTGATATAGATTTTCTAAAAAACCAAGAGTTGTATTTACCTGATTTGTTTCCTGATTTTGAAGGATATTACCCTTCTATTTTAGAAACGACAAGGCTGAAAAAATCAATTAAAGAAAAAGTAATTAACGTGAATAAGCCAAGATATACCTTTATTGGAGAGAATGTTTCGACTTTTGACATTGATTTTCTTGCCAATCAAGAAATGTATTTATCCAATGATACGGACGAGTTGTATAGTCGCTATCCTTCTATTGAAGAAGTTGAAAAACAAAAAAACGCTCGACCTGACAATTATGATTTTGGGGATGACTATTGGAGATATATTGAAGCACAGCAAAAAATACACGAAGAAACAAACTTCAATATCGTCATGGGCATTTATTAAAAAGCAAGTTATGGTAACTCGCAGGGGTTCAATTCCCCTGCTTGCTATATGGCATAGCCAGAAAAAATAATTAATTTTCGGAGGAGTAGGAAATGAGAACAGACGAACGTATCGACAATTTAATTGCTAAATTGGAAAACGGTGGTGGCGATTTACGTCAAACTTTAGTTGAAGTTTTGGAAATCGTTAAAAAACTCGACCAGGACCAAGACATCATCAAACGCCAAATGTAACTATGGAAAAAGAAAAACTATTTAAAATACTATTTATGGTTAGTTTGTTGCTTACAGGCATCGTTGCCTTAACAGTTAATAGAAACAACACATCTACTAACTTTAAGGAAACACCTGATTTAAAAGCAACGTATATGCAAGCAGTCGATGATAAACAGGACATCTTGCTTGTATTTTACAAACATGGATGTCCTTTATGTGAGACTGGTTTTCCAGCAGTGGAAGATAAGATAAAACAAGTTGGGGAGCTTAAAGACAATCAATCTGTTTTGTTTGTGGATTTAGAAAGCGACTTTGGTAAAGAGCTAGTTAGCAAATATGACATAACACGAACAAGTACGCTGGTGGTTATCCACGAAGGGTTGGCATCAGAGAACTTCTTTTATGCAGAGGAAACGAACAAAGAAGAATATGCTGTTTTATCAGGCGATATTAACAAAGCCTTCAATCATTTTTTGAATTAAGTACAAGAACCACTGATTTATGGTGGTTTTTTTGTACATTTAATTACATTGATTTTTGGTTTACCTGAAAAAAATGTTCAAAAATATAATGGAAAGTGTGGCTACTAGCCACAGAATTTCCGTTATAAGAATTTCTGTTGTGATATGATGTCGCATAGCAATTAAGAATTAAGCAAAAGAAGAAAATAACTTAAAAGGATAGGTACAATATTTATGGAGAACTTAGCTTCACACGCACAGGACAAAAAAGTGCAGGAATATTTAATTATGTCGAACGTTTTGTCGTTAGTCATGTGTTTATCAGTAACAATTTTATTATCTTTATCACACACGATTTTATTTAATTCTTTTGAAGGTCTAAAGATCGAAAACATTGAAAATTTCAGTTATAGTCTTTCAGGAACGTTTGCGCTCCTCCTGATGTTTGTTAGTCTGATTGGGATTTTGTTTTTCGGTTTATCGGAAGAAAAATTCAAGTTATATTTCCATAGATACTCAACTTCAATTGGTGGCTATATTTTTTTATATGGAACGAGCTTATTGTTGCCTCAATTATTTAGAAATTACGCAATGCAAGATTTGAGTAATTACCTGTCATTGTTTATGTTATTAACTGTTTTCTCAATCATTTTAAGAAACGAAATCAACGCATTGTTGCGAAATTACGCAATGAGTAAAAGTTTTTCTAGTGGGGGGACGTTGAGGGAAGCTGTCAATGTGAACAGAAATGATTTGAGCATCCAGTCAACTTCAAAAATCACTCAATATTCTCACGGAGTGAGCAGGGAGCGATTATATCTATCTGTTTGGGTTCCCTATTCGCTCGTGCCAATAAAATCTTTATACAAAGTTGTAGAAAAGGACAATGAATTCTATTGGTTGCGTTCAGACGGATTAGACGAAGTTAGCATCATCTTAGCTATTAAAGAGTTCATGGAAAGGAAAAAAGGTTAAATGGCAGGAATAACACTTTACATTGAACCACGCTTTTTCTTAAAACCTGAACATTCGATGTTTTTTAATTCATTAAAGGATAATGGAGAAAATTCAGGCTTCATTATCCAAAGAAAAAACAACGTTGGCACAGCGTTGGCAAGGGCATATCAGACATCTGTGGTTGCAATGAAAGAAAAAGTTGCTGACAAACAGTATTGGTACTTCCACAACGCAACAATAACTGATTTTATTGGGGACAGGCAAACTGTGCTACACCATGATAAAGAAATACATTTACTCATTAATGCTACCTTCGATAATATTGAAAACAATAATTTAGATTTGTTGTTTCAGGATGCTAAACAAATTGCAATTGCTCGAAACGCCTTTTTTGAAGAACCGAAGTTAAAAAGCGTAGCGGGGTTGCTTGAAGTGTCAGCAGAAGATTTCAAAGATGCGTTAGAAGATTTACTAAAGCATCCCCAAAAACAAATTGACGAATTGTTTTTACTGATTGACATCCAAAAAAGAGAAATAAAAATAGTTGATTCAGAAAAGAAAAAAGCAAGTACCAAAATGTTTGTCTGGAATGAAGAAGAAGATATTAACCCTATATTGTTGAACGGAAACCGTCCTAATTTCGAGGACTTTCTAAATGGAGATTAAAGGAGAGTAACTATGGCAACGTTAGAAAAAATCAAAAAGTCAGTAGAGCCTTCAAACACAAAAAAAGAAGCACACGAGGCAGTAAAACAAGCGAATAAAAAAAGACAAGAAGTAAAGGAAACACGCAAACAATCTGTAAAAAATGCAGGGAAAAAATCTTTATCAAACATACGAAATTTGAAGAATAAAGATGAATTAGTCAATTATTTAGAGAGTAATGCTGTTCAGGCATTACAAGAGTGGCAAAAAGAACAGGCGATTGATGTTATGAATACACAACTTTGGACTGTTGGTAGCGTTGTTCGCATCATGGAAAATCAAGAATTTGCTGTCTATGACCTAGAAGGCAATAGCGGACTATTTTATCAAGGTTACGAAGATGTTTTATTAATAATGACCGAAGAAAACATTCCAGTGTATGTTCGTCAAACTCAAGGTAATATCTGGCAAAACGGTAATTTAGCAAACGATGCAGGCAAATACTTCCCTGTGAAAATTACTGAATTTTATGAACGAAAAGACGGACAAATTGTCGCATTAGGTTCAATCAAAGATGCCCAATACGAAATGGGTATTCGTCTTTGGAAAAAATGGAACTCAAACAAATATCACGACGAATTTAAAACCACAAAAGCCACGGTAAAATCAATTTCAGAGGATTTTGTCGTTGTTTCATTAAATGAACATGGCGATTACACAACGGTTATCACGAATGAAAACTTTGGTGGTAAATGGCGTACTCGAGATATGCACGACTTCTTTAAATTAGGTCAACGCATCACTCTTGATATTAAAAAAATAGAAGAAGTTAAGTTTAATGAACGCAACAATCGCAAAGGTTTAGGGCTAACAGGTACTTATTTCTTAGTCGAAGTTGAATATGCAAAGTACAATCAATATTCAAAAGAAAATGTTTATAAGTTGCTGAAAACTACATCAAACAATCAGAATGTTGTGTTCCCTGCATTCTTACTTGATTTTGATATGGGTCGCAATTACTATCGTGTAGAAATCGCACCGAATATTGTTATCAAGATGAATATTCCTAAAGAGTTAGCGTGGAACAAACCGAAATCGGAAGAACTCAAACAGCACAAAATGGTAATGGTTAAAGCAGACGAAACGCTTAACTTCACGCTTGACGAAAATAACGAGTTTGATTTTATCAATCATTCTCACGTTACATTCGTAAGTAAACCAGCCTAAATATTGACTTTCTATTATGGTAGTGATAGATTAACGAAAGACAAAAAAGATTTTTTTCTTTTTGTTTATTAGTTATTTATCCCACACCTGAAAAATGGTGTGGGATTTTTTGTGATTAAAAAGGGGATGATAATTTGGGAAAGAAAAAGAGTTACATTGACGGTTCAGGAGGCATGATAACACCGTCTTATGTACCCGACAATCAAGAAATTAAAATAGTTCGTGTGCTGGATGAAGGTTTTAAACAAGAACCATTGGCTCAACGAACAGAAGAATATGTGTTAAGAAGCGATAAACGCATTGATGATAACACGAGGCAGGTCCTCTATGTAATCGCATCTGTTACATCAATACAGAAAATGCAATTGCAAAGAACCTTTGAGGAGTACAACAATCTTGAATGTTCATTAAAAATCTTGTTAGAACAACGATTGATCCAACGCTGGAAATATTTCAATCCAAAAATCAAAAAGGATGTAGATGTATTTACATTAAGTGGAGACGGATACTACTTCCTTGATACCATTCAAGAGAAACTGGAATTTGATTTTTATACGATAGCAAATCCATTTAAATGGCATGATTGGCTACCGTCCATGCACGTTCGATTTTGGATGTATGTAGATGTTTTTAATGGATATTCTAAATTGCAGGAGTATCAAAATTATCATACACACTTCGGCAGTTTTTCTATTCAGGAAATCAATGAGGATACACAGGAAATAGTAGGGGTAAAGAAATATACACCAGTTTATACAAATGGTGTTGTAACTTTAAACTTGACGAGCAATAAGGGTATAACGAACTCAACGAACCTATTCTTGTACGCAATCCTAGATAATGACAGTAAATCTTTTAAATTTCCGAAGAAGGTTCTTAACCGTTTTGAGAATGTCTTTAAAGATTTTGGAAATAAAAAAATTACAAATTCTGAATACGAAGGCGTTAGACAGCTTTTGACTTTTGTTGTTCCCTCCAAAAAAACAGCAGATGCGTTTTTAGATGAATTGTTGATCCGCAAGATTGAGTACACGATTGCCTTCATAGTTCTTGAAAATATTGAGGAGGATAGTTTGGAAAACAGCCTTTGGATCATGTTACCTAGCGGGGACTTACAATCTTTTCCACTTCATTTAAAAGAGGTGGCTAGTAATGACTAGAGTACCACGCAAGTTGAAAAGGGAAAGAGAAGAAAGAGGTGCCTTTTTTAAAAAAGTATTTTTTCTTTTTTATTTCCTAAACAAGAACAAAAACAAAGAATAGGGGGATGAAATTGGGTAAATTAAATCAAACAGGCTTACAGATACCCGATACGAAAGTTTTTTTTGACGGTTTATTAGATACTGTTTTCGGCTTTATTAATAAGTTTATAGTCGTTGGTTCTAATTGGTACTATCTTGTATTTGGCACGATTTTCTTTGTGGTTTTAGGGTTGTACCTTTGGAACAGTAGAAACAACCACGCAGACAACACCAAGAAGTTAAACCAGTTGCTTTATGTTATTGGTTTCTTGTTTGTGATGCCAAAGATTTTATTTCTAATTATGTTAAATATTGGTACTGGAGAAGGAACGAGCGTTCAAAACTTTTTTACGCTGATATTGATGTTATCGCAAATTGTATTAATGTTTTTCTTGGGGATATTCTTCTTTGTTCGCAGTTCGATTTTATCGTTCGGATCAAAAATTTACGCATCACAAAAGTTAGCAGAGGATAGCAAGAAGGATAAAAGAACACTATATGTCCTGCTTGGCGTGATGCTGGCATCGAACATTCTTTATGTATTTGGGGGATAGAAATGGATAATAAGAATTTTAGAGATGAATTGCCAAAAACTTTACTTATTTTCATTGCAGTAGCAATTATTCAAATGATTATTTGGGCAATTGTCGGGGGTGGATTGATTGGATAAAGCAATTTCTTTAAAGAGATTAATGCCAAAGAAAAAAGAACCAAAAGAAAAAAATGTAGCGATTGGCTACCAAAGTTATCTTGATGAACAACTTCAAGCAAAAGAAAAAAGCACAACAAGCATGGTTTCTAAAATCTTTTTCGATAAAACCAAACACTTTTCCAGCAAAGAGTATGCGAAATTGTTTAGAACTGTAAATAAGGTGGTCTCTATTTCAGGGTGTGTGATGTCAGCAGTTTTGTTGCTTGCTACATTTTTACCAACCGAAACTACTCATGCAGGGTTCATTGTATTATTTCTCGTTGGAGTTTTAGCGATTGCAGTAACAATGTGGAACGGACAAATGGCATTAGACTTTCATTCAGCTAGAAAGATAGCAAGTGAAGATCGTGCGAAGTTGATTGAAAAAGCATTAAATCAAATCGGTTTTAACTTAGTTCTTTCATCATTTTGGACTTTCTTAGTTCCTTTGACAGTGCTTGTGATGCCTAACATTCACAAAATGTACGTGCAGGCGTTAAGGGGAGAAAATATCCAACGCTTAACGAGCGAGGCAATTATTAACGGATTGGGTGGCGAAGTGTTTCTATCAATCTTATTGCTTATTCCACCGATTTTAGCGACCATTTACATTTACAATAAATGGCAAAAGATTATGTATTACGACCGTCAACAATTAGAAACCTACATGAGCGAACGTAAATATGCAGATAAGGACTTGTATCAAATGTTCCACAAAGTTCCTTCTAAAACAGCACCAACGTTTACTTTAGGGATTGATATTGAGAACAACAGCCCTGTTTCACTTACTCCAAAAGGACGAGCAACTCACTCAGCGTTTTCGGGTGCAACAGGTACTGGTAAGTCTCAATCGGTACTTTATCCAATGATCGCACAAGATTTAGAAAAAACCGCTGAATTTATTCGTGAGTTTTATAAACACAAAGATACTCCCAAATTTTGGAAAGAAGATATTAGTGGCGACACAATCAATGGTTTTACTCTAATCGAACCTTCAGGTAACATGGCGGAAGAAGTATTTAAGATGCTACTTAAAATGGGCTATCCTAGAGAGTTCATTACCTATTTAAATCCACTCGACCCACACACCGATAGTGTCAATTTGTTTTCAGGAGATCCCAATAAGGTTGCTGAAACAATGGCTGATATCTTTGCTCCGATGAAAAACATGGTTGGAAATGAGTTCTTTAAAGGGAAAGATAATGCACACATCGCTTATGCTACGTTGCTACTGATGTTTTCATGGCGTGTTGAGGGCAACGAGTTAGATACGACTGGAAACCCACCCAACATGGAAGATTTTGTTGCTATGTATGTAGACAAGAAAGTCCTTGTTAAACGTGTGATGATTATGGAGCAATATCGTTCATATATGTATGACAAATACAAAGTGATGCCCGATAAAACAAAAGCTGAACGCATCGCCAAAGATGAGGCAGGGTATCTATTTAACACAATTAATGAGACTTACAAGTTTTTCTTTGATAACATCACGATTGAGGCAACAACGCCTGAACGAACAACAACAAAGGATAAAGACGGTAACGAAACTTTCACAACCAAGTTAAGAAAGGTAAAATTACCAATCGCAAAAGAGCAAAGAAAATTGTTGGACACAGACGATATTGTTATCGTGGATGAACTCGATCAATACATTGAAGGTTTGCGAGGAACATTGCAACGTGTATCAAGAAACCCTGCAATGCGAAGAATGTTCTTTAAATCATCTTCCTTTGATTTCGACCAACATTTAAAATATGGTGGCGTATTGCTAATTTCAACTGCTTACGGAGAACTACAAGACCTTCACAGTAAGGCGGGACAGTTAGCCTCGATGGCGTTCATGAACGCCACTTACAGACGACCAGAGAACATTTCGGCATGGCACTCATTCATCACAGATGAACTTCCTGAATATCGCATGGAAGCTCATATATCGTTTGCAGCCAACTCACGAAAACACAAAGTCTTTAATACAGTAGCCTTCCAAAACTTGGGTTTATTAAATGGAAATGACGGAAACGACTTTGCAAATCGACTTTTAGGGAACTACCGTAGCAAGTTTACCTTTGAAGATATGCCACCACAGGATAGCCAGTGGTGGAGTGATTTACTAGGTAAAAAATGGTCTCGTTCGATGGAACGTAGCGGTTCAGAAGTATCGTTAGCAGAGGGCGTAACTCGAAACACAGCCACCTATCGAGAGAAGAAAGAGCGTGTAGAAAACGTATCGTCAGACCAGTTAGCAAGTCTTGGAGAATTTACAATCGCAGGGCGTTACAATGATGACGGAGAGCTAAATGCGTATTCTAAAATTCGTACTTTGCCTTACTTCGAGTTTAGAGACAGATTGATTTCCATTTTCGATGTTGTAAATAATGAAGAAGATAAAAAAGCCTTTGAATATTGGTTGAGCGTAGCAAGGAAGAAAGTTGCTGGAGACCAACGTGTAAAAATTGAAAATAGTGGCTTGAGTAAAGTAGCTCAAAAGGATGTTGCTGACCCAACAGATGAAACAAAAACAGCATCGCCAAACTCAAAACCTAAAGCAGTAACTATAAATGGCAAACTAACTATTGAACAGTCAGGAAAAAACAACGCATCGAGGTTTAATGTAGGAGATAAAAATACATCAACAACACAAGAGCAACCTACGCATCCAAAACAAGGAACTACCAGAAGAAATTTCAAATTCAAACAAGAAGAAGAAACGGACATTTCAACATATAGCAAAAATCTAAAAGTCCGTGAGGGCAAATAAATTGAAAGAGTAGCTGTCATAGGTTACTCTTTTTAGTATTTAAGGGGAATGAATTATGGAAACAAAAAAACAGATGCAACAAGCTATTTTAACAACAGCACTTTTGTTTACATCAGTTGCGGTTGCAAGTAAAGTGATAGACTTTTTTGAAAGTCGCAAAAAATCTACTAAGGTCGATTTCCGAGTGGTTAAAGACAAGAGAACAACAGGATATTATTGGCTTGAAAAGAAACAAGGAAAATACTGGATGTTAGCAGATAGCGAAGATGCTGATAAAATCTTTTTTGATAATGAACAAGAGGCAAGAATAGCTTTAGATACGGTTCGCAGTGGTAAATATTACAATAAAAAACAAGTTATGGATTGGTAAGATAATGAAGAAAAAATTATCACGCATCATCGCCATATTAGCACTTTCCGTTTCCGTTTATTCAATGGTTTCTAAATTGATAGACATTCCATTTAACAACCCCACAATCAAGCGAGCAGAGTATGTTTCTGAACAGACGACAAATAGTTCACAGCAATCAGAAATACCATTACAGAACGCCACAGGCACGTTAAATGGGACGGATGTTTTAAACTTCACAGGAGAGCGACAATTAGAGTTGGGGGAACTTGATGCACGAGGCAGAGCCACGTATGCTCATATTCAATTAAAAGATAGTCAAGAACCAACAATCGACCGAGAATCACAGCTGAATTATGACCCAGTTGGTTGGCATAATTACCACTTTAAGACAGCCCAAAATGGAAAAAAAGCATGGTTGATGAATAGAGGGCATCTAGTTGGTTATCAGTTTTCAGGATTAAATGACGAGCCTAAAAACCTTGTTCCTGAAACAAGCTATTTTAATCAGGGTGGATTGACTGGAATGGACGATACAAATATGGAAGGGATGCTTTACTACGAGAATAAACTTGATGATTGGCTACA
>JAITWV010000051.1 GCA_031285105.1 Streptococcaceae bacterium
CAAAAAACAAACAAACGCACATCTGTTAATTGAAAAGCAGCTAACATTCTGGTTGTCATATTAAACGAGAATGCCAAATGAATGACCGCAACGACTAAGGGCAAGAAGAACACCATCAATGTTTGTGAAGCAATGGATGCACGCACTTGCTCTTTTGATAAACCAACACGTTGCATAATTTGGAATCGTTCTTTATCTTCGTATCCTTCAGAGATTTGTTTGTAGTAAATAATTAAGCTAGTTGCCATGATAAATAACATTCCAAGGAAAATTCCTAAAAACAAAAATACGCCAAAGAGACTACCAAATTCTCTTGAAGTTTGTGCTTTAGATGAAAAACTCGCACTTACACTCTTTGAATTGTCTAAATATCGCTGAAAATCTTTGGTAAAGTTCATTTTTTCTTCTTGTGTGCCATTGGTGTTGAAAAACTGCATATAAGAAACGGAAGTAAAAGTTCGTTTAGCATCCATTGCATCAACTAAATCAAACAAACTTTTTTCGTCTTTCGTCACAATTAAAATATTTAATAAAATCTCGCCTTGTGTCAAAATTGGTGGTATGTTTTCAAGATATTTGCTAACTTTCATTTGTTTAGTTCCTAGTTGAATAGGTGAGGTAAAGTGATTGTCCCCAGCATATACAAGAATTTCCCTTGTTGCTAAGGTATAGTTTTTCTTTGCTGTTTGATTAAAGTCAGCAAGAGTAATAATTGTCACTGCACGAAATCCTTTCCCATCTAAAGTTACTTGCGCAGGCTTTAATGTTTCATTTTCATACTTTGCATACATACTAGCTTTTAAATACGAAACGCTTTGATTTTTCTCTAAGTTTTGTGTGGCTAATTGTTCATTAACAAGTGCATCAGCTTTTTTTCTCATTCCCTCATTTTCGCCGTAGTGGCTAATAACAAATTCTCTTGGGAACATTTGCTGTAAAACATTTGTTTGCCCAACATATAACGAAACAGTTGTCGCCACTGAAACTAAAACCATGGTACTTAAAATCGAAATCGAAGCAAGTCCTACTGCATGCTGTTTCATACGATAAATCATGCCAGAAATCGCAATGAAGTGCTTGGCTTGATAGTAAAACTTCTTATTTTTTCTAAGCATTTTTAAAACCACAATACTTCCAGCAATAAACAAAAAATACGTCCCCACAATCACCATCAATACAGCCAAAAAGAAATAAACAATCGCCTGAACAGGAGAAGTAATCGTAAGAGCAATGTAATAAGCAATAACTAATAAAATCAAACCTAAACTAGCCATTATCCATTTCGTTTTCGGTTCTTTTTCGCCAACATTCCCACCTTTTAATAGTTCAATTGGATTACTTAACCGGACTTTGATTAAAGTTATCAACAAAATCAAAAGAAAAATAGTTAAAAATAAACCAAATGTCGACAGGAAAGCAATCGGTTGAAAATGAAAGGCCAGATTATTTTCAAATTTAGCGACTTTAATTAGAACTAAGTAAATAAAGCGACTAAATAATCCACCAAACATTACACCTGCCAAAATACTAGTCACAGCTGTAAAGAACGTTTCAAAAAACAACAATTTGGCGATATGCTTTTTTTCCATTCCTAAAATATTGTATAACCCCAATTCCTTTTGGCGTTGTTTCATCAAAAAATTATTCGTATAAAACAATAAAATAGCTGAAAATAAGGCAATAATAAAACAACCAAACCCAAATAATTGAATTAAAATCTCACCATAAGGCATTTGCCCTATTTCTTTACTAGTTGTAATGCCAACGATAATGAAAAACATACTGACAATAAACGTGCTCGCCAACAAATACGGCAAATAAATTCTAGCATTTTTCTTCATATTCGTTATTGCTAGTTTAGGATAAAATAGCTTATTCATGCCCCACACCTTCTCTTTGCAAAACGGTTAGTGTATCTGAAATTTTTTCAAACAATTGATCATTCGTCATCGCACCTTTATATAACTGATGAAACACTTCCCCATCTTTGATAAACAGCACTCGCCCAGCATGACTAGCCGCTCGAATACTGTGTGTCACCATCAAAATTGTTTGACCTTCTTCGTTGATTTGATTAAATAATTCAAGTAAATAATCTGCAGCTTTTGAGTCTAGTGCACCAGTCGGTTCATCTGCCAAGACCAATTTCGGCTGCGTAATCAAAGCACGCGCAACAGCAGCTCTTTGTTTTTGCCCACCAGAAACTTCATACGGGTACTTTTCTAAAATATCCGTAATTTGTAATTTTTGAGCAATTGGTTCCAGAGTTTTTTGCATTTGTTCAAAATGTTGACCAGATAAGACTAAGGGTAAGAAAATATTGTCTTTTAAGGAAAAAGTATCTAATAAATTAAAATCTTGAAAGACAAAACCTAAATTATCACGTCGATAAGCGGAAAGTTCTTTTTCTTTTAACTGTGACGAAACCTTGCCATCAAGGATTACTTCCCCACTTGTTGGTTTATCTAAAGCGGCCAAAATATTCAATAAAGTCGTTTTTCCCGACCCAGATTCGCCCATGATGGCTATGTATTCACCTGCTTCCACCGAAAAATCAACCTTACGTAAAGCCAGAACTTGATTGCCGCCGAAACGTGTGGTGTAGATTTTTTTTAGATTTTTTACGCTTAATAATGTCATTTGAAATTCCTCCTATCACAAACCCATTGTATCGAAAAAAAGAATGTATGACCTTAGTTATGGCTTACATTCTTTTGGTTTTTATGACATTTTTGTAAGATTGTTTCTTTTCAACTATTCCAAAGATTTATTTTACAATCGAAAGATAATTATTTTCCAGGTTATCATCCACTGGAACATTTACAAAAGTAGCATTATTCAAAATAACTATTTCATCTGCTAATTCCTTTGCCAATTCTAACGAGTGCGTAGAGAGAATAATTATTTTATTTTCACTACTTATCTCTTTGATTAATTTCTTGAAAACAAACACTTGCTGTGGGTCTAACCCACTTGTTGGTTCATCAAGGAAAATAAATGATGGGTTATGCAAAATTGTAAGTAACAAATGCAACCTCTTTTGTGTTCCAAGCGATAATTTTCCAATCAATTTATGCTCGTATTCTTTTAAAGAAAACAATGATAAATATTTTTCATACTGTTTGCCAAAAAATGAATCATTTAATTCTCTTAGTTCTTTAACTAAAAAACACATTTCTTTAAGGGTCAATTGTTTATAATAAAAAAATTCACTACTCATATAGCCATAAAGGTTATTTTTTAACTCATTAGAAGTTGTATCATCTATAGAAAATAAAATTTCTCCGCTTTTTAATGTTAAATTATTAGTCAATAAATTAAAAAAGGTTGTTTTTCCTACTCCATTTTTTCCTAAAATAACCGTTACTAGACCACTTTTAAACTCCTGAGAAACATTCTTCAAAATCTCATGTTTATACGAATAGGAAATATTTTTAAGTTTAATACTCATATTGATACACTCCAATTGGTTTGATTTGCTAAATTAAATCCTAAAAATCCATTTATGAATACAGCTCCTAAACTTAACCAAATAGATGAAATATTAAAGAAAAAAATTGGTGTGATTAGAATTATGAATAGCACCATTACTAACTGTGCAACTGGACGAACTTTATAATAGCCATTTTTTTCAACAGCATTTATTAAAGATAATCGAAAAATAAACAGATAATTTAATATAAAAAAGAACAATAAATTTAAAATAGGCAATAACTCAAGATGAGGTAGCGGTAGTAATTGTTTTAATATAAGAAAAATATACATTATTAAACCAATCAAAAACCAGATAATAAATTTCTTTTTTAATATTTTTTCTATATTGATTCCTTCTTTTTTAAGAAAAATTAGTTCCTGAAGTTCAATACCAATACTATTCATCGTTAAAGCATCGTTGAACATTAAACTTGTTAAAATAGTAATTAATACAGAAGTTTTTAAATCAGAAACATTCATTAATAAAAAATAGATATACGGAACAATTACAAAATATTTATATGAGCCATTTTTAAAAATCTTCATCTCTTTGATAAAACTTATTTTAGAAATCATATCCCTCCCCCTCTTTTCTTGAACACAATCATAAAATATAGCAACATCCCTACCCAAACATAAATGAGATTAATCAATGAAAGATTAGCAAAATAAAAAAACACTAGCAATTCAACTGAATAAAAGAGAAAAAACATCATTTGTAGTAGCACTAAAAATCTAGCGGTATTAAAATTTTTGATAACCGAGCGTATAAATACTATTTCATTTTTTGTGATGAACACAAATGAAATAGCATTTATTACCGCTCCAATCGCTAAGTAAAGAAAAGGAGAATATTGACCAAAATCAACTAAAGGCATTTGAATATTTACAAATAAAACAAGCTGAGATAATAAAAACAGCAAGATAGCAACAATTTTATCGCCAACAGTATTTTTGTGAAAAATCATTCGCCTAATAGTTAAAAATTTTCGCAACACTCTCCCACTCCTTACTTTCACTAATAAACTCTAGTTGGAAAACTTAATAAAATCCATTTTGCAAGTTGAAAATAAATCATATCTTCCTCTCCTTCTAGCTTACCGGTAAACAAATATTTTATTCCTCTATGAATAGTATCATTCTAGCATTCCCCCACCGGCTTTCCCATGGAAAAACTTTCTGGTTTGGTTAGCATTTAATTAAAAATGAACAGCATAATTCATTTTAAGTCATGAACTTTTCCACAATTTATCCATAGAAACATTAAATAGTTTTGCTAATTCAAATAACTGGCTAGCTCTTGGAGATCCAATTCCATGTTCCCAGTTACTAATTGTGCGAGTATTAATTTTAAGAATACTTGCTAAATCTTTTTGTGTATATCCATTATATAAACGCTGAAATTTTAGTGAGCGAGGAAAACTTGCCTTATGATTATAATAGCCATAACCATTTCCCTTTGAAATTCTCTTATCATTTTCTTTCAAGTCACCCTCCCTTTTAAAAACTCCCTATTTTTCCACCTTTAAACTCACTTTCGTCCCCACACCTATTTGTGAAGTAACCAAAATACCTACTCCCAACTTATCCACAATCTTCTTAATCAAAAATAGCCCAATTCCTGTTGATTTCTTATCCATTCGACCATTGTAGCCAGTAAATCCTTTTTCAAAAATCCGTGGCAAATCTTCTACTTGAATCCCAATGCCTGAATCTTCAATCACTAATTGTTCATTTTCCATATAAATTTTAATCACACCTGAATTATTGGTATATTTCAAAGCATTCGACAAAAGTTGTTCAATCGCAAATTGCAGCCACTTTTCATCTGTGAGTATCATTACATCAATTTCTTCTAACTCCAAACGAATTTGTTTTGAAATAAAAATCGAAGCATATTTTTTTGTCGCTTCTTTGATGATTTTTGACAATTGTACTTGATTAAACCTAAAATCATGTGATATATCTTCTACTCGCAAATAGTGTAAAAGCATTTCCACATATTGCTCGATTTTGAAGAGTTCTTGTGATAAATTGCTTGGAAAATCACCTGTTTGCAGCAATAAACGCATAGCTGCTATTGGTGTCTTTATTTGGTGCGCCCACATGAGTGAATAATCATAAAAATCAGCTTGCTTTTGGTCTAATTCTTGGGTTAATTGATATTTTTCTTGATATAAACGCTCAAGTAATTGCTGATAATTTTCATCTGTTAAATCATTTATTTCAGGCAAATCTTCTAATTGGATATTGATTTGTTTTAATAATTCTTTGAGCTTATGATTTTTTTGATAGAACTTGCTAAAATCATATGTCAAATATATAAAAGAAATGCCAATTATCAATAAATAACTATAACTGATTGCTTGAATGGGTGTTTTGTACATATATAAAACAAATAAAATCATTAATAATGTAACGATATGAGCGAGTAAATTCACCCGTTTGCTCTTGAAATAACTAATTAATAACATAACCAACACCTTTTTTTGTGCTAATAAAATCAACCAATCCTGCTTCTTCTAATTTTCTTCGTAAGCGAGTAACATTTACCGTCAATGTATTGTCATCAATAAAATTTTCAGTTTGCCATAAAACTTCCATAATCCTCTGACGTGACACAGCCTGCCCGGTATGTTCCATTAAAGTCTGCAAAATCCGAAATTCATTTTTCGTTAAATCAATCGTTTGTAAATCATACACAAGGGTTAAATCATTTAAGTTTAAGATGGCTCCTTTATGCATCAACACATTGACTTGTCCTTGATAATCATACGTTCTTCTAATCATCGCTTGAATTTTTGCAACTAAAACGGTTAAATCAAACGGCTTGGCTATGAAATCATCGCCACCCATATTCATCGCCATTACCACATTCATATTGTCATTTTGAGAAGAAAGAAAAATTACTGGCACTTTTGACACCTTGCGAATTTCACCCACCCAATGGTAGCCATTATAAAAGGGAAGAAGGACATCCATCAAAACTAAATGAGGCTGAAACCCCGTGTAAATTTCCATCACCTTTTGAAAATCGTCAATTGTTTTGGTTTCAAATCCCCATGTGTTTAAATGACTGCTTAAAGTTTGCGCAATGGTCGGATCATCTTCAACTATTAATATTTTTTGCATAAATTAATTCCTTTCCAACGCATTGGTTAACGCCATTCCAGTTGTGATGACTGGGTCTTTTGTGATTGAAAATGGTGGTGCATAGGCTAAATCTAAATGAAATAAATCATCAACTTTCGCATTCATAGTAATTAGTGCAGCAAAAACATCCACTCGCTTATCCACACCTTGCCGACCAATAATTTGCACTCCTAATAATCTTCTAGAAGTTTTATCTGCAATTGCTTTAATCATCATTTTTTTGCCGCCCATGTAATTTGGCTTATCTGGCTTTTCATTAAACAAAATAACTGGATCGAAACCTTCAATTTCCGCTTGTTTTTGCGTCAAGCCAGTCTGAGCAATAGTTAAATCAAAAAATCGCAAAATTCCTGTTCCTAACACGCCACGATGTCTTGAATTTCCACCAGTCATCGCATCCCCAGCAATTCTTCCTTGTTTATTCGCTGTTGTTGCCATTGGATGATAAGCTGGTTTTCCTGTGATTAAATTGAATGTTTCTGCGCAATCACCTACTGCATAAACATTTTCTAAGTTCGTCTGCATAGAAGAATCAACCGCAATCGCCCCAGTTTCACCTATTTTGACCCCAATTGACTTGGCTAATTCAACATTGGGACGAACGCCTGTCGCTGCAATAAACAGATCCGCCTCTAACGTTCGCCCTTTCGTTGTCACAATCTGGGTAATTTTTCCTTCATTCCAAATGACATCAGCGACCTCTTCTTCCTTTGAGCAAGCGATATTATATTTGTGCATCTCATCAGAAATCCGAATCGCCATATCTTCATCTAAATGACTCATTGCCACTGTTCCACGAGTCATTAAAGTTATTTTTATCCCTAGACGATGCAGTTGCTCAGCCATTTCCAAACCGATAAAACCTGCACCGATGATCAAAGCTGTTTTGGGGGAAGTTTTAGCAATATAAGTTTGAATTGTTTTCCCACTAGTAATATTTTTTATCCTAAAGAAATTCTCACATTGCCTATCCACGAAAGCTTTGGGCGTATGATACCTTGAACCTGTTGCAAATACCAAAATATCATAGTTGTTAGAAAATGGTTCGCCTGTTAAAAGATTGGTACCATAAACTTCTTTTTTCTCATGGTTAATCTTCGTAATTTCATGCCCGATATACACATCAACATTATACTTACTCTTAAAAAAAGCGGGTGTTCTTGGTGTCAGTTGGTCAAAATCATCTACTTCACCACCAACTGCGTAAGGAATTCCACATACTGAATAGGAAATATCCACATCTTTGTCGTAAATAATAATTTGTGCATTTTCATCATTTCTTCGAGCTTTGGCAGCCACACTTGTTCCAGAAGCCACCCCACCGATGATTAGTATTTTCATTTTTACACGTCCTTTATTAGTGTTTGTTTTATTTTATCACAAATGCTTTTTTAGACCTTTTATATGTACAACAATTAATGTTCATTTATTAAAAAACAAAAACGAGGTAAGGACATACACCTGAGTTTGTCCTTACCTCGTTACATATTTTACTTTTTAAAAATCCCAAATGGTTTCCCAACTGGCAAGAATACTCTTCCAAAATGCACATTCAACACACTCGCTGCTGCGGCATAAAATGACAACATTGAAATAATAAACTCAGACCAACCCGCTAATTGATGCGTGAAATGTTCTGCAATCCCAAATGTATATCCTGATAAACCAATGAATAAAAAGTTAATCATAAAGAAAATCGCAAACAATACTTTGTTCGTTTCCATTGCCCCGATTGTCATGAATAATGTGAAGATTAAATAACCAACAAAGGCAAATCCTAATTGATGCGGATCAGCTGCTTGTTGCATAGTTTCACCAAAAATTCCACCTTGTACCATCCAAGTCATCGCCACTGAAAACCAGAACAAACCATAACCTGCAAATGCTGTCGCGCCGAAGGTATTGTTGTGTTTGGCATCAAGTGTCGCAGCATAAAATTGGGCAGCTGCTCCTAAGAAAATCGCCCATGGAAGTTCTAAACCTGTACCATGTGTCCAACCTAATTTTTCAGATGAAGCTACTAATGTCACCATCGCCAAACCAAACAATCCAATTGCTGATGGGTCTGCTGTAATAATTTTTACTTTTTTAATCTCGCTCATTTTATTTCCTTTCAATCAATCATAAATAATAGCATTAGTGTGCATAGTAACAAAAATGAAAACTCTTTACAATAAAAAAATTGCCTTTCTAATGTTTTTTTCTAAGTTTCTCACAATTTTGGATAAAAAATGAAAAACTGTGGAAAACTTGTTAATAATTGTTTTCCACAGTTTCATTATTTGTTTAGTTTATTTTTAATATTTTCTTCCATTTTTGTTTTTAAATCATCTGTCCAATGTTTTGCGCCAATGGATCTACGATAATTTTCTGCAAATTCTCCAACATCTTCACCTGTAAATTCTAAAACTGAAATATTGTTTGCTGCTGCTTCTTCAAACATTTCAAGCAAATCATAAATTCCTTTGACCGTATCCATTCCATCACCTGAGGCAAACTGGAACAAGTAATTTTGCATTTCTTTAAAGACCACTTGATATTCTTGAGGTAAAGATTTCACACGTTTCATTTGATCTTTCCATTCTTGTTTTGCCTCGATTTGTTTTTTGATTGCTTCTATTAAACTCATGATATTATTCTCCTTTTAAATTGTCTAATTTGTCTGAAATAAACGCCCACTTACTCCAGAAATGTTCTAATTCTTCTTTGCCTGCTTCGTTTAATGAATAAAACTTACGCATTGGTCCAAGTTCACTTTTTCTTTTTTCCACAGTGACTAATTCTTTTTTCTCAAGGCGTAACAATATCGTATAAACAGTTCCTTCCACCATGTCATCAAACCCTAAATATTGAAGTGTCTTAGTAATTTCATAGCCATATGTTTCGTGATGACTAATAATTTCAAGGATTGTCCCTTCTAACACACCTTTTAACATTTCAGTTATATCTTTCATTTTTTACAGCTCCTTACTACTTAGTAATCTTAAGTACAGGTATATAATAATACTAAGTAGTAATTCGGTCAACTATTTGGTATTACTTAGTAGTGGATATCAGTAAAATTATTTTGTTTCTGATGATATAATATGCTCAAAGGGGTGATTAAATGGGTTTTTCACATAAATTTCAATTGATGCAAAATATTTTAATTGCTTATATGTTTTTTGGCATTATCGCAACTTTTCTTTATTTCGGCGTTCGTTTTTTCCTCTTAAATCTTGGCGCAAGTACGATTATTTCTTTATTAGTTGCTCAAACACTTGCGATTTTATTTGGTTTTGTGACTAGCAAAAGATATATTTTTAAAAATGCAACGAGACATAAAAGTACTTGGATGCAGTTTGTTCAATTTGTCGCGGGGAGAATTTCTAGTGTTGGCATTGATTTTTTTATTAGTTTAATTTGCATGGAATTATGGGCGGGATTTTTCATTTCTTTGTTTCATTTGAACAGTATTGATTTTACACAGGGGATTTTTATTCGACGACCATTTTCAGGATTTGTTGGAACACCTACTTTGTTGAATACATTTATATGGACGGTTGTGATTCAGATTTTAGTGGTCATTTTTAATTATGTGATTTCTCGATATGTGGTTTTTAAAAAATAGAAAATGCACAACTCTACTTTGAAAAATAGAATTGTGCATTTTTTTATTTATGCTTACTTTCTTTAATAAAAATAGATTTCCCCCAGATCAATCCAAGATATAGGATACTCAAGAAAATTTTCAATCCAAAATTATCAGGAAAAAATTTAAAAACGGCAAATAAAATTAGAAATGAGATTGTTAAAGATAAAGAAACTGTTTATGGTGAGTATTTCTTATCGAATATTGATCTTGCAACACTTCAATCAATTATAAAAAAATTAGCTCATGAAGAATAAAAACATTTGTGTATTTATCCATGTCTAGTTAATCTTTATTACAAAAAAAAAGACGAATATTATGTTTTTTTTGTTTGATAATCTATAGAATGTTCGTATTTTATGCACTAAAATCGAAAAAATTACTAAAAAAACGATTCGCCTATAAAATATATTTCATCGGCGAATCGTTTGCATTTTATCGGCGGACGAATGAAAATCAATCCGCCGATAATTTCTTTACTGTAAAAC
Organism: Streptococcaceae bacterium; assembly: GCA_031285105.1. GTDB lineage: Bacteria > Bacillota > Bacilli > Lactobacillales > Streptococcaceae > JAITWV01. The sequence goes on from JAITWV010000051.1 coordinate 10,747, forward strand.
ACGAACTTTCTCTAAAATTAAATTGCCATCTTCCCTTTCCATCTTTGGCTTCTATAATAAAAAATACTCAAAATCCCAGTTATTCCCCAACCGATTGGAATTGACCACGCCAAAGCTTCCGGCCCCATTCCTGCAAGATGAACAAGCATATAAGCGCTAATGGTTCGAATCGATAACGAAATTACTGGAAAAACCATCGCCATCACTGCATCGCCAACGCCACGATAAAATCCATTGAATAAAAACAAAAAGGCAAATAAAAAGTAAAATGTGACGATAATATACAAATAATCCTCACCAATTTGGCGAATTAAACCAGCATTGGGATCCGAATAATGCGTAAATGCCGCGATTAAATTGTCCCCAACTAACCACAAAATACTAGAAATCACTACTGCAACGATTAACATTTGAATAAGTGCCATTTTCAATGCTTTTCTCGCCCGTTTTTCCTTTCTTGCCCCCATATTCTGTGCAACAAATGTACTCAGTGCTTGTGAAATGGAGACAATCGGAGTATTTACCATTTGATCAATACGCCCAGCTAACGTAATCGCCGCCATTGCCGCTGCACCGAACGAATTGATTAATCGAGTGATGGTCAAGCTTGCTAAATTGACAAAAGAAAGCTGTAGGGATGCGGGTAATCCATATTTTAAAATTTGAAGAAATAATGCTTTGTCGAATAAAAATTTCTTGATCTGTAATTGCGGGACATTTCTTCGCACATAAATATAACAAATAAGCGCTGCTAAAAATTGCGCCAAAATTGTTGTTAAAGCGGTAATCCACAAGCCAAACCCCAAACCTGCGACCATAACTAAGTCAATAATAATATTTACGACACTTGTAACAATCAGTATGTATAAAGGTATTTTGGAGTTTCCTAATGCTAACAAATAAGACTTGTACATATTATAGAAAACAACAAAAACGACACCACTCATAATAATACGCATATAAACGAGTGCATCTGCAAAAATTTCTGCGGGTGCTTGTAATAATTCTAAGAGAAAAGGACTAAACACCAAGCCTAAAATGGTCATTATTGCTGCTAAAGTTCCTAGAAAAATAAAGCTGGTTGCTAAAGTTCGTTGCATTTTTTCGTGATTTTTTGCTCCATAATATTGAGAAATTAAAACCGATGCACCTGTTGTTAGTCCGATAATTGCAGAGATTAAAAAAGATGACGCGTTTAACGAAATTCCGACTGCAGCTAAGGCGTTCCCTGAAATAAACCGACCAACGATTGCGGCATCAGCTAGATTGTTGATTTGTTGAAAAAGGGCGGACATAAGCATTGGAGCGGAAAAGGATATAAGTTGTTTATTGATACTTCCTTGGGTGAAATCTTTCATGAGAACCTCCTGTATTACTTTAATTATCAAGGAAGTTTTGGGGAAAGTAAATGCGATGGAGAAAGATATTTATCGACACTATTGATTTAAAAATAGAACGAGTAAATTCAGTACACTAAAATCATTCATTCAGTATACTAAAACTTCCATTTCAGTACACCGAATTTGTTCATTTAGTACACTGATTTTTTGTGCATTTTACAACAAGCCTTCTATTTGACTTTACTAAAATGAATGATAGTATAAATATATTGTTTACATTTGTAATCATTTAAAAATCTACCGAAACATGAGGAAATAATCATGATTTTATACAAACGATGTTGTCTTTCTTTTTAACCAATATAGAAAAATTCAATTAAAAGGAAGATGAATCAATGACAATTTTAGATAAAGTAAATACACCAGCAGACGTAAAAGTTTTAACAAAAGATGAATTAAAAGTATTAGCACATGATGTTCGTCAAGCTATTTTAAACCGTGATAGTAAAATTGGTGGGCATCTTGGTCCAAATTTAGGGGTGGTGGAAATGACCATTGCTCTTCATAAAGTGTTTCATTCGCCAATTGATAAATTTGTTTGGGACGTTTCGCACCAAAGTTATCCACACAAAATTCTAACTGGTCGAAAAAATGCTTATTTGGAGGATGATAAGTTCCATGAAGTAACTGGATTTTCTACGCAACATGAGTCTGAGCATGACTTTTTCACAGTTGGTCATACATCTACTTCTGTGGCAAATGCTCATGGTCTAGCAATGGCGCGTGATTTGCAAGGAAATACTGGAAATGTTGTCGCTATTTTAGGTGATGGTGCCTTTTCTGGTGGTTTAGCAATGGAAGGGTTAAACGCTGCTGGGGATTATCGTAAAAATCTAATTATTATTTTAAACGATAATGAATGGGCAATTGCGGAAAATCATGGCGGAATGTATCGTCATTTAGCACAATTACGTGAATCACAAGGAACAGCCGAAAATAATATCTTCAAATCATTTGGTTTAGATTATCGCTATCTTGAACAAGGAAATGATATTGTTTCATTAGTTGAATTGTTTGAGTCCGTAAAAGATATTGATCATCCGATTGTTTTACACATCCATACACTTAAAGGTCATGGGTATGAACCGGCAATTAAAGACCCTGAAAATATGCACCAAGCTTGGGGGCCTTTTGATGTGGAAACAGGTCGTCCAACCTTTGATATGCCAGCTGGTCGCACTTATAATGACGTGATTCATGATGTAATGGATGAGCATATTGCAAAAGGTGAGCCGATTATTGCCATTAATGCGGCGATTCCATTTGTGTTTGATTTGAAAAAATTTGCGAAAAAATATCCTGAACGCTACATTGACGGTGGGATTGCTGAACAATTTACTGTAACATTTGGCGGAGCATTAGCATTAGGTGGCGCTCGTCCGATTATTTTCCACACCGCAAGCTTCTTACAACGTGCCTTTGACCAAATTGTGCATGATTGGGGAATTAACAAAGAGCCTGCTGTGATGATTGTACGTTATGGATTAATTGGTGGCACAGATCAAACGCACCAAGGATCATTTGCTTATGCGGTCACTTCAAATATTCCAAATGTGATTGACCTTGCGCCAACATCTGAAGAAGACTTAAAAGCGATGTTGGAATTTGCATTAAGTCAAAAAGAACATCCAGTGATTATTCACATTCCAGAACTTGGTTTTGAAAATCGTGCAAATGCTCTGACAGATTACTCAAAAGCGAAATATCAAATCACCAAACAAGGCTCAAAAGTTGCTATTTTAGGTCTTGGTTCAATGTACTCTCGTGGTGAAGCATTAGCCGAAGAATTGGAAATTGATGGCATTAAAGCAACTGTGATTAACCCATCATTTGTTAATCTGTTAGATAAAGAAACATTACGAGACTTAACCCAAAATCATGACGTCTTTGTCACAATTGAAGATGGCACATTAGACGGTGGATTTGGACAAAAAGTTGCTAGTTTCTTAGGGCAATTTGATGTGAAGACGTTGAATTTTGGTGCGGATACTGAATTTATAGACTCTGTACCAATGGATGAATTGTATCAACGTTATCATTTAACACCTGAATTGATGGCAATGGATATTAATGAAGTTTTGAAAACAAGTAAAGTAAGTGGTGGCATGTTTAAGCGATTGTTTGCGAAATAGTATAAATGAAATACCACGAAGGGTTCATTCTTATCCTTCGTGGTATTTTTAGCTTTACATGTCATCAATCGAAAGTAAGCGAGAATTTATTTCATATTTTTTAAAATGCCTATTCGTTAAATTAAATACCTTATTATCAAAAATTGTCTTTTGAAATTTCTTTGGATTTCGTTTTACTTCTGCAATTAACACTGTTTTATTCAGTGAATCAATTGCTACAATATCTATTTCATCTGATCCATCTTTATCATTCCACCATGAGCCAATATTCGTAAATCCTTTTGATTCTTTTAATTTTTCGATAAAATATCCTTCAAGTGCTTTTCCAGAAAAGACAGGATAGTCTGCTATAATTGTTTCTTTTAATCGATCAAAATTTCTGGTTTCAATCAGTGAACGATGGCGATCAAAATAGCGAAACCAAAAGGTCAAAAATTGATTACGAATTTTATATTTTACTTTTTTTGTACCATCTGCTGAAAGAATCGGAGTCAAACGTTCAATTATTTCATATTCTTCAATGAGTTGCTTAATGTAAGAACCGATTGAACGCCCATCAAGTGCTTGTTCTATCTTGCTTTGTTCATTAATCCCTCTTGCAATACAACTTAGGATACTATAAAAGAGTTCATATTTTTTTCCAAACTCACTGATTAATAAAATATTTCCTTCATCAATAAAGAATGAATTTTCATTGATTAAAGTTTCAAACATTTCGTTTTGAGAAAAAGTATCAGTTGTTTGTTCATCAATGATTAATTCAATATACCTTGGAATTCCACCAGTAACAGTATATAAAGCAAGTAAATCATCATTGTTCCAATTACCGATTTCTTCATCTAAGATTTTTTTTAGAGTTGGTGTTTCAAAAGGTCGCAACATCATCCGATAATCCGGTCTACCAAATAGTGGTTGTTTTTGTCCTGTGAAAATTTTTTGCATCAGTGAATAAATAGAACCACAGACAATCAAGTTTAGCTTACTTTCTCGTTTATAAAGATCCCATAGTTTTTGAATGACTGAAAATATTGAGGTATTTATTCGATTAAAATCTTGGAATTCGTCAATCATCAATGTAAAGGACATAGTTTGTGATTGTACCAATAAAAATTCAAAAAGTGTTTCAAAGGATTTCATTTCTGGAACAAATATTCCTAATTTTTCACGTGTTTCTTGAACAAAATCTTCAACTAATAACGCTTCTTCTTTTCTAGCAACAAAAAAATAAAGAGTTGGCGTTTGTACTTGTTTAGCAAATTCGAGATAAAGAAGCGTTTTTCCAACACGGCGCATGCCCATTAAGACTGTAAATTTCCCGGATTTTTCACTCTTTTTTTGAATATTCTTTAATTTTTCTAACTCCATTTCACGGTTATAAAATTCCATTTTCATCACCTCTTTTTAATTAAAATAATTACTGTAAATATTTTGACTATAATTATTATTACTATAACATTTCCTTTTAAGTTCCGCCATGATTACACAACAAACGAAAAAGAACCTGCAGCTTTTCAACTCAAAGGTTCTTTCATTATTATTTACACTTCAAAAACCAAATCTGAATGTTTCACGGTATTTCCTTTAACCAAGCGACCTTTTAAATTTTCCATCGCCACCACAATAATTGTATCTTCTTTGCCGGCTATTTGGATTTCTTTTTGATCCATTTTAGCAATCAATTGACCTCTTGTTACATTTTGTCCTACTTGAACATCTAAGTTAAAGGGATTTCCGTTCATTTCAACCGTATCGATGCCCATATGAATTAAGATTTGTTGACCATTTTCGTCTTTGATGCCAATTGCGTGTTTGGTTGGGAAAATATCTGTTACTTTACCATTTACTGGCGCATAAACATTGCCATCATGGTTTTTAATTGCATAACCATTTCCTAAAGCTTTTGAGGCAAATACTTCATCATTTACTTCTTCGATAGAAACGATTTGTCCGTTTGCCACTGAATTCATTGAGACATGAAATTCGTTTTCTACTGTTTGAATAACCGGTGCGACTACATTTTCAGACACTTCTAAACCTGTTTTACCTTCAGCTTTTAATTGACTAACATATGCTTCAAAGTTATCTTTCACAGACTCAACGCCCATTCCGACAATAATTTGAACATTTTTCTTTTTATCTACTACACCTGATGATGGGTAAGTTTTTAATAAATTGATATCAACTAAATTTTCGTCTTTTACTTCTAAACGTAAACGAGTAAAGCAGTTTTCAATGCCAACGATATTATTAACTCCGCCTAAACCACGAGCGATAATGGCTAAGCCTGCTGCATTATCCGCTGAAATTGATTTACCTAATGAAGAAGCTGTTTCATCTAAGTCATCAAGCATGGTTTCACGTCCAACTGTTGGAATATTTAATTTTTCGATTAAGATGGTAAATACACCAAATTCCATTAAAACTAACAATAAGAAAACGGGAATAATCATATATTGATGTCCTAAATGCATTGGAACAACTAATGATTGAACGGTTTCAAATAAATTCCCAACTAAAACATTAATCCCTGCAATATTTGAAATCAAGAAACCTAATCCATAAATCACTGCATGTGCTACCCATAAAACTGGTGATAAGAACAAGAATAAAAACTCGATTGGCTCAGTAATCCCAGCCATGATTGAACCGATAACTGTTGGTACGACAATCCCTAATACTTTGGCTCTGTTTTCTTTTTTCGCTGTTTTTAAGAATGCCAATGAAATACCTATTGGTAACGCAGAAGCTCCAAAGTTTACTAAGAAACCAATTGAGCGGTCCATTTGCGTGATTGTATCTAAATGACCTAATTGTGCTAACCAAATATTTGCTGCACCTGAAATTTGTTCACCAGCGATTGTGGCTGTTCCTCCAAGTGGTGTGTAAAATAATGGCATCCATAACAAGTGGTGCATTCCTAGTGGTAGCAACATACGATTTAAGAAACCATAAAAGAAGAAACCAAATGAGCCCATTGAATTCATTGTTCCAACTGCTCCATTTACTAATCCGTTAACAAATGGCCATACATATGTAACCGCAATTGCTAAAAAAATCGTTGCGATAATTGTAATTCCATAAGCAAAACGTGTGCCTTCATAAGGGGCTAGATATTTGTGGAACTTCACATCGCCAAATTTATTTACAAGGAAACCAACCATAATCCCGATGATAATCCCAAGGAAAACACCCATATCATTCACTTGAAGACCCATGACATAGTTTTGACCTGTTCCATATAACCCAACATCACCTTCAACTGCTAGGCGATTTGTTAATGTCAACCAAGCATTATTGGCAAACAAGAAAATCATAAATGAAGTGATCCCAACAATCGCGCCTTCTGCTTTCTTTTTAGCTAAAGAGGCAGATAAACCAACCGCAAAGATGACAGATAATGAACCTAAGCCACCGCCACTAACAACACCAAAAATGAAACTACCGACTTCTCTGATAAAACTTGGCATAAAGTCCATTTTAGCGATTGCCGAAAATGCGACGAATAAACCGGTTACTGCTAAAAATAAAACTGGTTGAATAATTGCTTTTGAAAACTTTTGTGTGCTTTCTTGAAATTTCTCTTTCATTTTGAAATAATTCCTCCGATATTTTTTGTGTTCACGCTTTCATATCTTTTCTTATAAAGAAGCAATTGATTAGACAACTGCTTCTTTTTTTAATTGACCTGTTGTAAGATACAACTCTAAATCTCTAAAGGTTCCTAGTGTAATACCTTTTTGAGCAAATAATTCTTGATAATATGGTTTCGTTAATTCTCTAACTTGATAAGGACGACCATTGGTAAAACTTGAACGATCCAATAATTCCGCATCAACAAATCCAGGATGACACATCGCCTCTAAGGTATCAAACGTTAAAACATCATCCACCAAAGTGCCAACAGACATTGGTTTCCAGATTTCTTTTTCAAGCGCAATGCCATCTAACATCGTAAAGAAACGACGAGTGGTAGTTAAATCCTCAGACACATTGTAATTGCCACGAACTGGTAAACTGTACTCTTTTGCCAAACGTTCAAAAACAGTTGAAAGTGGATAAATGGAATTAACATGATGATGTGAGTCTAAATGTGTTGGATCAATACCAGCATCAATGACTTTATCAATTTGGGCTTTCCATTCTTGATATAATTCATCTAAATCAACAAAAAACTCTTGTTCATAAAACGACAAATGTTTGAAATTTCCTTTTTCATCAACTAAAGAAGGTACATTATTTAATAAAGGTTTGTCACAAGTTAAAACTAAATGAACACCAATACCAAGTTTCGGATTTTCTTTGGCTAATTCAACTGCATGATCAAATCCAGGCATATTCGCCATTAAAGTAGTTGAGGTTAAAATTCCATTTTTGTGAGATTCGATAATGCCCAAGTTAATTCCTGGTCCATAACCAAAATCATCGGCATTAATTATTAATAAGGGCATGTTTCTTTCCTTCTTTCTTTAGTTCCACCCAGTAATCCCCATTTACTTCGATAAATTCATCTAAAATTTGTTTTGCAACAACGGCATTTGGTACAGATTGATTCAAAGTAAATGCTTCTAGTGCTTTTTGGTATGAATTTTCAAAGAAAGCATCTACTAAAAGTTTTTCTGCGGCAACTTGTGCTTCCATTAATCCTTTGTGGAAATCTGGAATATCTTCACGTAATGAAATTGGCTCCACTCCGCGTGCATTCACATAACAAGGCACTTCAACAACCGCATCTTGTCTCAAGTTTGGGATAGCACCTTTATTTGGCACGATTAACATAAAGCGATCATTTTTGTTTTGTAAAATCGAAATCGCAATTTGCACGATGTATAAACCATGACAATTTCCTTCATAATCAATTGTTTCTAAATCGCGATTTTCTTGAATTTTAGCAACTGTATCTTTAATTGTCTGTAAGCGCGTTTCCATAATCACATTGGCTCTTGTGTAGTTTGGATTGGCTTTTTCAACCACTTTATTGGTATATAAGTAATATTGTAAATAGATATTTGGCAAATGAGTTGGAAAAGCATTTGTCATATCTGCCATAATTTTATAAGCATTACCCCAAGTTTCATCGACCCATGAAGTATCAAATCCACGTTCAGCAATTTGGTTTAAAATGTCAGGCATAATATCTTTTTTCGCTTTTAAGTCATAAATTTCTTTGTACCAACCAAAATGATTTAATCCATAATATTGTGGTAAAAAGTTGGTACGATCATAACCAAATGACGCTTCTAGCATTTCTTCGATTCCAATCGTCATATCACAAGCATTGACAATTTTGATATTCGGAAATTTGCGACGAACACTTTCAGCTACGATTGACTCAGGGTTGGTATAATTTAAAATCCAAGCATCTGGTGCATAATCTTGGATTGATTGAACCATTTCCAAGAAACCTTTCATTGAGCGCATACCATATGAAAATCCACCTAGACCACAAGTTTCTTGACCAACTAAGCCGTATTTCAATGGAATTTTTTCGTCCATTTCACGCATCTGCATACCACCCACACGAATTTGTGAGAAGATAAAGTTTGCATTTTCAAAGGCTGTTTCCGCATCACTTGTCACAACTAATTTCACATTCGTATGACCATTTTTCTTTAACAAGTAATCAACCACAATTCCCATATCAATATTGCGTTCTTCATCTAAGTCATATAAGCGAATTTCTTTAATTGGAAAATCTTGCTCAAAACCTA